>JAKLZG010000091.1 GCA_024256165.1 Candidatus Methylarchaceae archaeon HK02M2 | reverse complement strand
CTGAAGATGACAGAAAAGTTACCCCAGGGATAACAGGCTCGTCGCGGGCGAGAGCTCCCATCGACCCCGCGGTTTGGTACCTCGATGTCGGCTCTTCCCATCCTGGCCCTGCAGCAGGGGCCAAGGGCGGGGCTGCTCGCCCATTAAAGGGGAACGTGAGCTGGGTTTAGACCGTCGTGAGACAGGTCGGTCTCTATCTGATGGGGGCGGAGGCCATCTGAGGGGAAGTTGCCCTCAGTACGAGAGGAACGGGGCAACGCGGCCTCTGGTGTACCGGTTGTCCGAAAGGGCAAAGCCGGGCAGCTAAGCCGTTAAGGATAAGAGCTGAAAGCATCTAAGCTCGAAGCCTTTCCCGAGAAAAGATGACCATTCGAGCTTTACCTCCGTAAGGTGGTAAGCTTGAACGAGAGCCGCAATAGAAGATTGCGTTGATGGGGTGGTGGTGTAAGCTGGAAGGGTTGCCGACCAGTTCAGCCAGCCACTCCCAATCGCTCAAGGCGTTAGGAAATAAAGTCTCTTCCATAAGGGCGCAAAAGCTATGCATGGCGTTGTATCAAGCCCTTCTTTCCTTCTTAAAGCTCAACTCTAGAGATTGTTGGATAGAATAGTTCTGTTCAACTTTCCAACTATAGGTATCTTATAGCCACAATAGATACATCTGTTTTGTCCATTCAAGTACCAACCAGTGATATCCCAACCAATCCTCTTCACAACTATCCTATTACATCCAGGACAATATGTATGCTCGAATTTATGACCAAGGACATTTCCCACATATACATACCTTAACCCAACCTCTTTGGCTATATCATAGTGTCTCTCTAAAGTTTCGACGGGTGTAGGATGAAGGTACGTAAGTTTGTAATTGGGTTGGAACCTCAAGAAATGAATGGGAGTATCAGGGCCAAGATTTTCATAAAGCCATTTCGATAGCTTTCTTGCCTCTTCAAGATTATCGCCTATTTTTGGAATTATTAAGTTGGTTATTTCTATATGAATTTTTGTCTTATCTTTAATATCTAATAATGTCTGAAAGATGGGGTTGACGTTTGGAACGCCAACATACTTCTTGAGGAAGTTAGTCTCACCGTTTCCCTTGAAGTCTATTACAATACAATCAAGAAAATTGTTCATCATCTTTACAGTATTTAAGGTGCAGTAGCCGTTCGATACAAATATATTAATTAATCCCTTTTCTCTAGCGATTTCTCCAATATCATGTGCATATTCTATATATATAGTAGGCTCATTATATGTATAGGCAATACCTTGACATCCATAATCTTCTGCTAATTGCACTACTTCCTTTGGTGATACCTCTGTACCTTCGACTTTTTTACATTGGCTAATATTATAATTCTGGCAATATTGGCAAAGCCAATTACAGCCTGTCGTGCCTATCGAAAAGACCTTGGAACCGGGCAAATAATGGATGATAGGTTTCTTCTCTATAGGATCCACATGATCTGCGATGATTTTACCGTAAACTAATAGGTACAACTTGTCGCCTATATTCTGTCTAACCCCACAGAACCCTATCTTTCCTTTAGGGATATTGCAGTAGCGGGTGCAAGCAATGCACTTTACTCTATCGTTAGGCAATCGCTTATATAGTACAGCTTCCTTGATCAATTTTCTACAAGTAATGACAATCAATTATATAAGAAAATTAATTAATATAATTGTGGTCTCTTAATTGGAGGAATGCATAAATGTATGTCTGGTTAATGGTTTCTGCAAAAAGGGCTAGCCTTGACGTTGGTAAGTTGATTCGGGATAGCCTCAATCTTGATGCTATCGAGGTTTTGGGTTTATATGATATAGTTGTTAGGGCAAATGTAAAAAGTCTTAATGATCTTTGGGAAAATTATATTTCATTACTCAACTCTCTTCCTCTCGTTGGCAGTTGCACGACTTACCTTTCCCTCTCTGAGAGAACAAAGCAGACAATTCAAAGACCGTCTGCATTTATGCTTATTAAAGCTACACAGTCTGAACATATAGAAATACAAGGTAAAATCTTTGATATTGATGAAGTTCAAAAAGTAGATATTGTTCTTGGTGCTTATGACATGATCGCTGAAGTCGTCGCAAATTCGATAGCTGATGTTTTCAAAGTCGTTCGTAAAGTGATTAATGTATCAAACGATATACTAAGAACAGTGACTATGATTACTTTTCCAAATGAGTCATTATCGTTAGAATAATCTTGATTTTTACTGGAGACCGGATTCTTTATAGTTCCTTATTTAACTTACTGTTTTACTTCTCGAAATGGTTATCTGACCACAACAATGTTTACAATTCAGGGGGATGCGTGTCGGCAGTAGCCCTCTTTTTGTTTTAAGCGGGATTCGACTTAGCGACCTACCCAAGTCTCATGCAGAATTCATCGACTTATTTTGGTCTTGCTCCACATGGGTCAACCGTTTCACTCCTACCCAGAAATCTCAATAAAACTATCATCGTACACTCTGGTTCGGATTTCGTTTCTGTTTTGTTGCCAACCATCTCTGGTTACGCCTCACAGCGTCATGTTTCTGCATGGAGAGAGGAGCTTCCTCAGGACACAGTCCCGTCACCCACTCACCGACTCACATCCATTAAAATTATTGGGACTTATATTGTATTAGTCTTTCGATTATGTATTATTTTAGGCATTTAAAGATCAACTATTTCGATAAAAATATTCTTTCTCAATCTCTAGAATTTCCTTAGAGTTTTTAGCAAGTCTATAATCCTCAAGGGGGTCTTTGTTTAATTGTATAAAATTAAGCCCCCACTTAAATATAGATAACAATTTCTCACTTTGCTCAAGAAAGTCCGATATATAAAGCGCAGAAGCAAGTGCTTCGACCGAGCTAAGCATAGAGATTTTACCGTAATTTACAGGATTAGAAGCGATCAACAGAGGTAGCCGCCTATTTAAGCCTTTAAATTTTTTTATATAGACTTCATTTACTCTTTTCCATGAACAATCTATGGCCACAAGTCCATAGCCTAAATGTTGCTTTTCTTGAGGTGAAAAGATGTCTTCTACCTTCGGATTTAAAGTAATACCATTTTTAGGTATTGCATTTCTTCGAAAAATCTGTTTGACCAAACCTAAACGGTGGAGCTTTGCTGCCGTGCATTTCCTTTGATCATCTTGTCTCATTTGGTAAACGTAGAGCTGAATTATTTTTGTTATAATGACTCTCCTCAAAACTATAATAGTTAAAAAGGTTAAATATAATTTTGATTATTCTAAGAGTCAACTATATACTTTCGAATATACTCAATACTTATACATAAGTATCTTCTCATGCTTAATATATATTCCTTAAAAGTTTGACTTTTAGAAAGCACATACTATGAACTTTTTATTTGCTTTAGAAATGCAAAATATTTAATATCATACCCCCATACTACAAAAGAGGCAGATCAAGCATATGTGGGTCTTTTTATTCGAAGAAGGAAATGCAAAGTCAAGGTCACTTTTAGGAGGTAAAGGAGCGAATCTAGCTGAAATGACAAGAATTGGCTTACCCGTCCCTCCGGGTATAACCATAACAACCGAAGCCTGTAGGAAATATATTGATATAGGTAGACGCTTTCCGGATGGCTTAGAAAATGAAGTCTTAGAAAAGATAAAATATATTGAAAATAAAGTTGGTATGAAATTTGGCGATTACTTCAATCCTTTACTCCTTTCTATCCGATCTGGAGCACCAGTCTCTATGCCAGGAATGATGGACACTGTCCTCAATCTTGGTCTAAACAATATAACTGTATTAGGCTTAGCAAAAACGACCAATAATGAGAGATTAGCTTATGATTGTTATAGACGTTTTATGGAAATGTTCGGCAACGTTGTCCTAAATATTAAGCGTGAAAAATTTGAGATAATATTAGAAGAATATAAAGAAAAATTAGGTGTAAAGTTAGATATCGAGTTAAATGATGAAGCTTTAAAGGAGATAGTTGAAGAATATAAAAATCTAATAGAAAAGGAGACTGGGGACGATTTTCCTCAAGACCCTTATAAACAACTTTTCATGGCTATAAGTGCAGTCTTTGATTCATGGAATACTCCAAGGGCCAAAAAATACCGTGAAATCAATAAAATCTCGAACGACATAGGTACAGCTGTCAATATTCAAGCGATGGTATTTGGAAACAGAGGTCCAAGTTCAGGTACCGGCGTAGCCTTTACTCGCAACCCTTCAACTGGTGAAAATAAGCTATACGGAGAGTACCTTATGAATGCTCAAGGTGAAGATGTAGTAGCTGGAATACGCACACCCAAGTCGATAGAAGAGATGAGGGAAGA
This sequence comes from Candidatus Methylarchaceae archaeon HK02M2, assembly GCA_024256165.1. Lineage (NCBI taxonomy): Archaea > Thermoproteati > Nitrososphaerota > Nitrososphaeria > Nitrososphaerales > Candidatus Methylarchaceae > Candidatus Methylarchaceae archaeon HK02M2. The sequence goes on along the minus strand of JAKLZG010000091.1, from coordinate 71,803 downwards.
AGCACCAAAGATATATGAGGAATTAGAACGAACTTGTTATCTCTTAGAAAAACATTATAGGGATTTACAAGATATCGAGTTTACGATAGAGAACGGAAAATTCTACATGTTACAGACAAGGTCTGGAAAACGCACAGCTCAAGCAGCAGTTAAGATTGCAGTAGATATGGTTAAGGAAGGGTTAATCAGCAATGAGGAGGCAATAATCAGGATAAGGCCCAACCAGATTGAACAATTATTACATAGGCGAATAGACCCTAATGCTAATATAGAAATTATAGCCAAGGGGCTCCCAGCATCTCCTGGAGCTGCCTCTGGGGTCGTTATCTTCGATGTAAATGAAGCAGACAAACGTGGGAGTTCTGGAGAGAAAGTCATTTTAGTTAGAGCAGAAACTACTCCTGAAGATATTCATGGCATGGTCGCAGCGCAAGGTATCTTGACCAGCAGAGGTGGAATGACGAGCCATGCTGCTGTAGTAGCAAGGGGCATGGGAAAACCTTGTGTCTCAGGGGCTGGTGATGTAAAGATAGACCTTGATGCTAAAAAATTTAATGTAGGTGGTATAACGATCAAGAAAGAGGATGTCCTCACTATTGATGGTTCCAGAGGGTATGTAATTAGGGGAGAGGTACCCACCTTAGAACCAGAGTTGAGCTCCGAGTTGCAAGAACTGTTAAATTGGGCAGATGAAATCCGAACTTTAGGCGTTAGAACCAATGCAGATACACCAGAAGGTGCAGAGAGGGCAAGAATGTTCGGAGCAGAAGGGATAGGTCTATGTCGTACAGAGCGGATGTTCAATGCTCAAGATCGCCTACCAATTGTGCAAGAAATGATAATGGCTACTACAGAAGAAGAAAGGAAGAATGTTTTAAATAAGCTATTACCTATGCAGAAGAGCGACTTTAAGGAAATCTTCAAGATTATGAATAATCTTCCTGTGACGATCAGGCTGCTAGATCTTCCGTTACATGAATTTTTACCTAAATTAGAGGACCTACTTGTTGAAACGACGGAGTTAAGGCTTTTAGGAACAGATGAGAAAACCCTTGCTGAGAAAACAAAGATTCTTAAGAAGGTTCAGACTCTAAATGAACATAACCCGATGCTCGGCCATCGTGGTTGCAGGTTGGGCATACGCTATCCCGAAATTTACGAAATGCAAACACGAGCGATATTCGAAGCCGCTATCGAACTCGCCAAAGACGGTTTAGGTGCAAAATTAGAGATAATGTTACCTTTAGTAGGCAAAGCAAGTGAGATAAAGTTCCTAAGGGAAAAGATACAACAAATAGCAGATAAGGTATTAGAAGAGGCTGGAATTAAGATGAATTATTTGATAGGAACCATGATCGAAGTACCAAGAGCAGCTTTAACAGCTGATGAGATAGCTAAATACGCACAGTTTTTCTCATTTGGTACCAATGATCTGACTCAGACAGTTTTTGGTTATAGTAGGGATGATGCTGAAGCTAAGTTCTTGTACAATTATCTTAACGAGAATATCTTAGAGGCCAATCCATTTGAGACAATAGATCGTATAGGTTTAGGTAAGTTAATGAAGATTTGTGTAGATCTAGGAAAAAAGATTAGAAATAATATCAAAATAGGAATCTGCGGAGAACATGGAGGAGACCCAGCATCTATTGAGTTCTGCCATGAAATTGGTTTAAATTATGTGAGCTGCTCTCCCTTTAGGGTACCTGTAGCGAGATTCGCTGCTGCTCAAGCCAAGATCAAAACGAGTACTAAAATTTGAAAAAATAAAGATTAATAGTCTTTAAATTCACTCAAACAATAGATCAAACCACTTAAATTGTCCTTCTTTATAACACCGTCTGCAATTTTTCTCAAGATTGCCTTAGCATCGAAGGCAATGCCCAAACCAGCTTCCATGAGCATAAATCTATCATTCGCCCCATCTCCTATGGCGATAACCTCTTCTCTTTTGATTCCTTCTTTTTCTATAAGTTTTTGTATTGATTTTCTCTTCATCTCAGCATCGATTATCGGCTCCTTGACTTCTCCTGTGAGTTTGCCATTTTCAATTATTAGTTCATTAGCAAACACATAATCTATATCGAATTTTTCCTTGATTTTATCTGTGAAATAAGAAAAACTTCCTGTTATAATCGCTATTTTACAACCAAGCTCTTTCAAAATCAGCAGAAGATCCTCGACCCCACTACTAAATGAGATATTATTTAGAATTTCATCTAAAATAGAAACTTCCAGACCTTTTAAGAGCCCAACTCTTTCCTTCAGAGCTTTAGTATAATCTATCTCTCCTTCCATAGCTCTTCTTGTTATTGATTTGACCTTTTTCCCAACTCCCGCTATAGCACTAATTTCATCGATTATTTCCTGCTGGATGAAAGTAGAATCTAAATCACAGACAACAAGTTTTTTCGCTTTTCGAAAAACATCTTGTCTTTGAATTATAGCACTCAAGCCTAGCCCTAGGCTTACTTCATGAAGTAAATTTTTTAAATTATTGAAATCTATTGACAGATTCTCTGTATTTAAAAGTAGTTCCATAGCGATCGTATCACCCCTTGCCATCATCTTCGCCCTTTCGATATTGACACCGTTTTCTGCACATATATTGGAAAATTTAGCTACTATCCCTGGTCTATCTTTACCTATTATTGTTAATAATATCAATTTCCTCTCTTCTTTTCTCCTTAGACCTTCATCTAATATGTAAGGTTCAACAGATATCTTCACTTTTAGTTCTCTGCCTTTTTTAATGAGTTTTTCTTTTATTTTATTTACAGTTTGAGTAGAGTTTGTAAAATCTGATATTATAAACATAGCAAAGAGTTTTCTAATTACTGTTTGATCTATATCCACGATATTAATATTTGCATCTGCTAAGATTTCTGAAATTCCAGCTACAAGCCCAGGTCTATCTAAGCCTTGGACTGTAATAATATATAATTGATTACTCATGAGACTACACTTTTTCTATCTTGCTTTAAAGGTGTTCATGATTAGATCTTCTATAGATTTTTAGCAATCTTCTCTATAAGCCCCTAACTCTCCTTAGAATATTACTGCTTTTTTAAACTTTAGACAAATGTATGCACTTTATAATTTAATTTAAAATCAGTTACATACTTTTTTAGCGATGTTATAAAATGCATACCTGACGATCTTCACTTCTTTCCAACTTAATCGATATAAAGAAATTTTAAAATGTTTGCTTAACCCACGACAAAGTCCAATAATACCCGTTTTTATCATGTAATCAGCAAGAAAAAACCTTTCCTCTCATGATGCTTTGATATTTGAGTTTCAAAATGCATTAAATAATAGTTGTGAGACCTGTATCCTATCAAAATAATATCGCAAAACTTTTCCATCTCTGTATACAAGAAACTATGATCCAAAGCCAAATTAATTTAGATAGCTATGTTCTAATTGTCATTATCAACTGTATAGAAAATCCAAATGACAAAGATACTTTCTATAGTCAAAGTTTAAATGAACCGAATAAACTGATCTATTAATCTTATAATTTAGCCCGGTGGTGTAGCGGTCAAGCATAGCGGGCTTTGGAAGATTGTCTGAAGTTACCCGCTGACGCCAGTTCGAATCTGGCCCGGGCTATCTTTGTATTTTTAAGTGAATGAAATTATACTTCTAATAACTATCCTAGTAGATTTAAATGATTTATGCTAAATTATGAGACTTGAGTTTACTAATATATCTAAACATTCAGAGATATATTAGTAAACTCTATCTCTTTATAAAGTAAGATTCTAGATCAGTATCCTTTTGCTATAACGTCTCCTGGAAAATGAAATCCCAAATACACAACTGAAAATCCTATCAAGAATGAGAGCATAACAAGCGGAGCTCCCAATTTAGGCTTATCGAACAATATTGGGAAAGTTAGACCAAATACAAGCATTGTGGTTGTCGAAGGAACCCATTCTCAAATCTAAATTTTCCACTTTCTTGATCTTTAATTCTAGATAATATATATTCAAATGGATAGTTCAAGCTAAAGATTTTATTTCTAAAAACGTTTTCCATATTAGATAGTTTATATATAAACTCTGTTCTTGACCCAGATTATGTGATTTCTTTGAGAAGGGAGATCGGGCTCTTCGAAGTAACTATGTGGGGTGTAGGGATAATTCTGGGAGCAGGAGTTTATGTATTGGTAGGTGAGGCAGCTGGCATAGCAGGAAATTCTGTTTGGCTTTCATTTGTATTGGGTGCAGCAATTGCCTCTCTAACAGGCCTGAGTTATGCCGAGCTTTCATCAATGTTTCCGAAGGAAGCCGCAGAGTACGTCTACGTCAGATTTGCTTGCAAGTCCGAAATCTTGGCCTTTATAATCGGCTGGTTAGTAATTTTGACTGGTATAATATCTGTGTCGACTGTGGCTCTAGGCTTCGCTGGCTATTTTCAAGGCCTTTTCAGTCTCCCCATAATCCCAATCGCTATAATTCTAATACTATTATTATCGTACATCAACTACTTAGGGATAAAAGAGTCAACAAAAATAAATATTTTTTTCACTTTGGTGGAGATATTTGGGTTAATCCTCATTATCGTGATAGGCATAGGAAGTTTAGGTAAAGTATATCTTCTCGAAGCGCCTAATGGTTTATCTGGAGTCCTATCTGCTTCGGCTCTGATATTCTTTGCCTATCTAGGCTTTGAAGATATTGTTAATATAGCTGAAGAGACCAGAAATCCAAAAAAAATTATTCCAAAAGCGTTAATTTTTTCAATACTAATAACAACGTGTCTATACGTATTTGTGGCCTCAGCTGTAGTAAGCTTAGCATCCTGGATAGATCTTGGAAGTTCCAATTCGCCTCTTGCCTTCGCAGCTTCCCGGGCTCTAGGTGAAAATGCTTTTACTATCATATCTTTAATAGCCTTATTTGCTACGAGCAATACGGTTTTAATTATGTTAGTTGTGGGTTCTAGAATGATCTATGGTATGGCTAGGGAGGGTGCTTTACCAATGGTTCTCTCAAAGATCAACTCTAAAAGAGGTACACCTTCGCTGGCAGTTCTCTTCATAATGATCTCTTCTATAATTTTTGTTTTCTTTGGGAACCTAGAGTTTGTGGCTAGCTTAACGAGTTTTGGGGCCTTTATTACTTTCGCATTTGTTAACATTTCGTTGATTCACTTAAGATATAGTGAATCCGAGTTGAAGAGATCTTTTAAGGCTCCTTTAAACATAGGTAGATTTTCAGTAACTGCTTTCCTGGGTCTTCTATCATGTTTTCTAATGATTCTTCAATTTAGTATATCTATAATTTTATCAGGCTCTCTTCTAGTTATAGGAGGTATAATTTTATATAAACTTCTAAAGATGCGAAATTAAACAATAAAGTTCGATTTCATTTTTGTTATAATGAAGAAATGTCGATCATCTTAGAATGACGCAAAGATAAAATATCTCTGTTTAATTTCTAAATATCTCTCAAATTAGTCTGTTCATTCTTTCTTAAGGAAGTCTTCAATTTTATCTACGATCTTCATAAATTCTTTGGCGGCTGGAGAATCTGAATGCTTAGTAATAAAAGGAGAACCTTGATCAGAGTCTTCACATATTCGTGGATCGATTGGAATTCTCCCGAGAAAAGGAACGTTAAGGTCATCTGATATCTTCTGACCTCCACCTACTCTAAAGATGTCCGTTTCAGCACCACACTTTGGGCAGACAAAACCACTCATATTTTCTAGGATTCCAATTATCGGCGCATTCAATTTCTGGGTGAAAGTAACTGCCTTTTTGACAACAATCTGAGAAACCTCTGAGGGGATAGTGACTATAATGACACCGTCTATATTTGGTATAATTTGCATTATGCTAAGTGCTTCATCACCGGTTCCAGGTGGAAGATCTATAAGGAGGAAATCAAGTTCACCCCAAACCACATCAGCTAGAAACTGCCTTATGGCTACAGACTTCAATGGACCACGCCATATTACTGGTGTTTCATCAGCTTGAAGGAAAAAGTCCATTGATATGATCTTTATTCCTAGTGGCCCTGTTGCAGGGAAGATTCCCGGTGGACCGGCTTCTAACTGTTGCTTTCTCGCTCCAATCATCTTTGGTATACTAGGTCCTGTGATGTCTGCATCTAGAATACCTACCAGATTTGATCGACCTTTCCATGCCAAAGCGACCGCCAAGTTAGTGGCTACAGTACTTTTTCCAACTCCACCCTTACCGCTAAGCACAACTATCTTATGCTTGATCTTAGCCATCCAAGCATTTATACGACGCTCCTGTTCATTCATCGCCTTACTTCTATTTTGCATGGATTACTCGCACCATATTACTTTATTAGTTTCTGAATTCATTCTTCTATTAATAATTTTAAAATGAATATTTACATTCATCATGCTAATTCCACAATATATACAAAAAAACAGCTTGTAATCAAATAGAGTGTAATATACTCTCCCAAGTGTAATTGAGTAAAATACTCTTCTAAGTCTCTAAAGTAAGTAAAAAGATGTGGATCAATATACATTCCCTGAAAAATTACATTCTCTTATATTAACTAATAACAATCTCTGTTAAATGGAATTGATACATATAGAGAGAGATTATAATATTCAAGGCTACATTGTAAACTAAAGACTGCAAAGGCGCTCAGCGTTGACAGGGATGATAAAAAAATATTTTTTATCCCAATATGGATTAACCCTTTTAAAGCAAATATATTAAAGGATAATTATATCTCTAGAGGTTAAAGTTGTCTAAAAATATCCTCGCTCCGATTACAATTTTTGGTCTAAGTACCGAAGGCTATAGAATTGCTTCTTCACTTTCGTTTTTTGACATACAGACTACCCTAGTGGATGAGAACCTAAATGTTGGCATGCAGTTAAAAAATAAAATACTCGCTAGATTCAATTCGATCGCAGCTCTTCTTGAAGATGAGCCATTACTTGGTCTTGAATCTATGGAAGATGCAATAAGCAAAGCTAAATGCATATTCTTCGCCCCTAAAATAAGAACTCATGGCATAGAAGGTAAATCCAAGATCAGCTTGAGACTAAAGACTGTATCAAAACATCTTTCAAAAGGAGTGGTATTTGTAAATATGTTGCCGATGAGTTATGGTGGCAATAGAGAGATCATATCATTGATTGAAAAACTTACTGGATTAGAAGTAGGTGTAGGCTTTGATTACATATATGCTCCACTAAACCCGAAAACCAATGAACCTGTATTTATAGGTTCAAGGAGAATGAATTTAGATGAAGCTGTTATCGAAACTCTCAAATCGGCGCTGATCGATGTACCTGATATCCTACCCTTATACTTAGCTGAATGGCTTTATTCCAAACATGTAATAAGAAAATATAGTTCTATCGCGATGGAATTAGAGTTATGTAAAAAGTTAAGCAGATCTAGTGATTGGATTTCTCCGGAGTGCTTTACAGATAGTCAAAAGGAGGCTTATCTAGAGACGATAAGTGAGAATTTATTTGATATAAAAGCGATCACAAAGACCTTAAAGACTGGTGAACCATTATGGTATACGATGTCAGGCATATTGAAAAGTTTAGAAGGGTATATTAAATATCTTATAAACAGGATTCGTGACATATTAAAAGAGGAGGGGCTAAAAGCGGGTAGGGCTAGGATTTTAGTAGCATGGTCAATAGATCCTTTTGAGATTAGGGAGGATAAAATATCGATTTTTTCTACACTCATAGAAAAGCTTCATGATTGTGTTGGAAGTGTAGTTGCACTCAACACCATACCTTATCTACAAGCTCTATATCCAAGATTAGGCGTAAAACGAGGAATGCCTCCTTATACAGGTAAAAATAACATCATTTTAGCTTGTTCAAACGAAGATTTTGGAATAGTACTTAAAAATAGTCAGACCGAGCTGGGAATGAGTTCGATCATTATAAAAGCCAACCTGCCTGTTGATGTAATAACGTCTTTGCAAAGTCATTAATAAATTGTTTAAAAAACGATCACTGCAAGAATATCAACAAATAAAAATATATTAAGATAAATCTGGTTTCATGAATTATTTATCCTCAGACTCGTTGTGAAAAGCGGATCAATGGTTTTGCTAAGTGTCTCCTAGCCCTAGGCGGAACTTCGTAGAATCCTAGAGTTATACCTCTTGGTATCTGTTCAAAGTAAAGTGCTTTGTTAGGTAGCTTAAGTTTACATATTTTACACCTAAATCCCTTCCCTTTCCCAGCTGACTTCATCCTCTTGCTACATGATGAACAAACTGGATTTATCTTCTTCAAGACAGGGCTTAGCTTAACAATTTCTATTTTCTCAAGATTTATAGTCAATGGTAAAGATGGCTTTAGCTTAACTCCACCATAGGCTTTGATTATATCACCGACCATTAATTTTAAAACTATCTCTCTGAATTGTCTCGTAGGCTCATAGGCAGCACAGTCTATCCCACCATTCTCATCTCTTATTCTGAATATAACATGACCCCCAAGTATGATTCGTGGCTTCACACAAACTTCTCCCTCAACTAAAAAAGAACGATCTGGTTTCACTTCAGATATCTTTGCATTTTTTATATGTTCATCCGTAGCTTGATTCGTTTTGAATATCACCCATCTTTCTATCGGCTCAAATGCTTTTGTAATGTTGTGAGCTTTCTTTGCTATTTGGGGATTTTCAGCTCTAATCCCATACAAGATTGGACAAGGTGTGTGGGGTGTTATTCTTATTTCACCTTTTACAAGATCGATATTATCGAATGTCATTGGGTAAGTCAGTTTATTCATCTTTAAAACGGATTCTTTATCTATCTTTCTTTCTGTGCCACGGTTGTTTGGCACTCTATAAGCTATAAGTTCATAGGTTTTATCTTGCTTTAATTCATTACCTATAGCTGCTAAAGCACCTATAATCCCCCTCCCTATTTTAAATTTAAAAAATTCAGCACCAATCTTCTTCGATAGAGCTTCTGCTTCACTGATAGTCGTAATATCTTGTATTACTTTATTTGAATAAGCCTTTAACTCCTCTGGGATATTACTACCTTCAAAGAACACAACGCCTGGATTCGTTGTCCAATGATCTAACTCTGCCAGTTGATTTACAGTCTCTATAACAATCTGCTTTATGTCAGGTATCAACTCGGCTTTTGTTTTAACTTTTATCGAGATAGCACAATTTCCCCTAGTCTTCAAAACCCAGTTGGGATTGAGCCTAATAAGACATGGATAATCAATTATCTCCACGCCCATCTCCTTAAGCTTATCTACAACTATGGCGCCAATATATGTAGTACACATCCCATCTTTGGAATCTGTATCATCAAGACCTATGTTAAGTATCTGAAGTTTGTTCAATGGAACCGTCTCGCAAATGATTCAGATTTAGCATAGATTGTATCTAATTCTTGAGATTTCACTGCGATCTACACTTTAGTATCAAATAAAAATCAACTTCGATGGATGTAAAAGAGCCTCCTTGATAATAAGGTTTGGATAAAAGAGTTGTGGGAAGAGTGAAGGTTCACGGAAACAGTTTGTAAGACACTCATTACACATTATATTCTCAAGGAAATGGGGTCTATCTTTCAGTATATTGAAGAGCTTCGGTTTCGCAAAGCATGGATAAATGTCTCCTATCCAATCGATATAGAAAACATCTTGCCCTCCCCTACAGTAAAAGTTAGGAGGTTGGTTGTTAAAAAAGTTAAGTATATCTTCGATATATGTTCCAGAATTCAAAATTTCGTACCCCCTTTTCTTTAGCGATAGTATCATGGCTATACCTTTTCGTAAGTTACGCAATAGTTCTTTCTCAGAAATCTCACCACCTAATCTATATGAGTTCACATCACATATTGTTGGGTAGCAAAAACCGAATGGTACTCCCAATTCCTCATTTACATATCTAACCATATTCTCTACTCCGTCCCTTAACAGAAAGGGATTCAAGAATGACAAAGCATGAGTTCTTAATCCGATCTTTTTCGCATACCTAATTGCATCAATCTGTTTCTTACTTATTTGGCTATGTCGTCGAATATCTTCACATATTTTTGTATCCCAATGATCAAGTGAAACACTTAGAAGAGATAGCCCTGCTTCCTTGCAAGCTAAAAGCAGATTATGTGATATTGTCCCATTGGTTGTCATACTCGTTATCAAACCCTTTTTACTACTATACTTCAAAATCTTTATAATGTCAGGGTGAAGAGTTGGTTCACCGCCCGTTAGATAAAGTATGAGAAATCTGTTCTGAGTGAGAAAATCTATGATTTTAAACGCCTCCTCACAATTGATAGATTCAGGATTCTTCCGATGCATGTCGCACATAATACACTTACAATTACACTTGGTAGTTACTGCAAAAACGGCTGTTCTGGTAAAGCCTTTTAGGATTTTCCTCAGAGCAGATATAAAAAGCATTATAGCCCAATTTTGTCTATAACCTGATGTTTGTATTAAAGTTTCTATGTTAGTCCTCACAGGTAAAAGAGGCGGATGAGATTATTGGTTATAGTTATAGATGAATTTAGTTATTATCTACGGAACCTCAACTACTATCATTGTGAGTGTAGACCGAACTTTATCTAAACGTCTAATCTTCCATGTTACTGTCTCTTTTACCTTCTCCATAGAATCAGCTTCTATCTTAGCTATTATATCATAGACACCATAGACTACATAAACCTCTTTTACATTCGTAATCTTCTTAAGCTCTCCTACTAATTCTTCCTCTGCTCCTAGATCGGCATTTATCAACACAAATGCTAGAGGCATGTTGAATCCCAAACCTATTCTAATTAATAAATTTATCATTATAGTTAATCCATTACTAAAATTTCATACTGATATTTATTCTCAAAATTCAGAAGCATAATATTTAAATAAAATAATTGACCTTTTTTTAAATTCTGACTTAACTTTACATTTAACATATTTATGTGGAGGCTCATCAAAATGACAGAAGAAGCTGTGGTAGAAAAAGAGAAAAATAAAGATACTGTACCAATCGATAAAGCTATAGATTCAAGAAAAGTATTAAGTGAGCTAGATGAATTAAGAAAAGCTTTGAAAGAAGAGCAAAATAGAGCTGAAGATTATCTTAACCGTTTAAAGTACCTTCAGGCGGATTTTGATAATTATAAAAAAAGAGTGAACAAGGATATGATCGAATTAGTGAAGTATGGAAACGAGCGATTAATAATTAAATTATTAGATGTTGTTGATAATCTGGAAAGAGCGATGATATCCGGTAGGGAAGTAAAGAATAAAGAGACATTGTTAGATGGGGTGGAGATTATTTTCAAAGATCTAAAAGAGATTCTCAGAAAAGAAGGGGTCGAAGAGATATATACTATAGGGAGTGCATTCGATCCAAATTTGCATGAAGCGATAGATAAGATTGAAACTAAAGATTGCCCTTCCAATATGATTGTTGAAGAGATGCAAAAAGGGTATCTATTAAATGATAAATTAATAAGACCAAGTAAGGTGAAGGTCGCTCTTAATCCATATAATGAGGAGTGATGGAAATCATGAGTAACTCTGAGGGAAAATCTAAGGAAAAGATATTGGGAATCGATTTAGGAACAACTAATTCAGCTGCATCAATGATGGAAGCAGGCAGACCTGTGATAATACCTAGTGCTGAAGGACCTACAGTAGCAGGCAAGATGTTCCCCTCTGTGGTCGCATTTACGAAGGATGGACAACTATTGGTTGGAGAACCAGCTAAAAGGCAAGCATTAACAAATCCTGAAGGAACGATCTTTGAAATTAAAAGAAAGATGGGAAGCGATTATAAAGTTTACATATCTGATAAGGAATTTACTCCACAACAAATTTCTGCATTTATCCTACAGAAGATAAAGAGAGATGCAGAGACTTTTCTTGGGAGAACCGTTGAAAAAGCAGTTATAACTATTCCAGCTCATTTTAACGACAATCAAAGGCAGGCTACTAAGGATGCAGGCACTATAGCAGGTTTGAATATTTCAAGAATAATAAATGAACCTACTGCAGCTTGCTTGGCTTATGGATTAGATAAGCTCGAAAAAGAGATGAAGATAATAGTGTTTAGCTTTGGAGGAGGAACACATGATGTTACTGCAATGGATTTTGGAGGAGGAGTATTTCAAGTTATAGCAACAAGTGGAGATACACAGACAGGCGGAGCAGATATTGACTACGCAATAGTTAATCACCTTATTGAGGAATTCAAGAATCAGACTGGTATAGACATAAGAAGCGACAAGACAGCTATGACGAGGCTAAAGGAGGCTGCCGAGAAGGCAAAGATAGAGCTCTCTTCACTTCTTACAACGGATATTGACCTTCCTTTTATAGCTATGGATAAAGAAGGCCCTAAACATTTACGATACACTTTGACGAGGTCAAAGTTAGAAGAGCTTGCTCGACCTATTGTAAGAAAGACAGAGGATACTATCAAAAGAGTTCTAGACGATGCAAAATTAACACCGAAGGATATCGATAAAATAATATTGATTGGTGGTCAAACAAGGATGCCTCTCGTTAGGAAATCGATTGAAGAAATTGTCGCCAAACCTCCTGAGGTAGGTGTAGACCCTATGGAGTGTGTAGCTATAGGAGCAGCTATTCAAGGAGCAATAATAGCTGGTGAAGTGAAAGACATTCTCCTACTAGATGTTACGCCATTGTCTTTGGGAGTAGAAACCCTTGGTGGAATATCAACAAAGATAATCGAACGTAACACTACTATTCCGACAAAAAGAACTCAAATCTTTACAACTGCTGCTGATTTCCAAACAACTGTGACAATTAATGTTTTACAAGGGGAGAGAACCATGGCTTCTGACAATGTTTCATTAGGTATGTTCAATTTATCAGGAATCCCCCCAGCTCCTAGAGGGGTGCCACAAATAGAGGTAACTTATGATATCGATGTAAATGGAATATTACATGTCACAGCTAAAGATCTAGCTACGAATAAGGAACAGAAGATAGATATTACCGCATCAAAGAAGCTATCCCAAGAAGAGATTGACAGTATGGTCAAAGAAGCAGAGAAATTTGCTGAGCAGGACAAGAAAAGGAGAGAGGAGGTGGAAGTAATAAATGCCGCCGAAACTCTGATCTATACTGCTGAAAAGATAAAATCTGATCTTAAAGACAAATTGAGCCAAGATCAGATAGAAAAAATAGATAAAGCTACAAACGAATTAAGAAGTACTGTTGGTGAGAAAAACATAGACAACATTAAGGTTAAAAGCGAACAACTATCCAAAATTCTGCAGGAGATAGGCGCCACTGCTTATCAACAAGCAGCTGAACAGCAGGCCAAGGAACAAAAGGGTCAGGATGCTCCACAACCAAAAGAAGGAGAAAAAGAAAAAGTGGTCGATGCTGACTATGAAGTAGTGGACGATGATAAAAAGTAATTTTCATTATTAGTTGACCTTTCATGGGAAAAAAGGATTACTATGAGATTTTAGGTGTCTCAAGAGATGCAGGCGCACAAGATATAAAAAACGCTTATCGCAAATTAGCTCTACAGTATCATCCCGATAGGAATAAATCACCTGATTCAGAGGAAAAATTCAAAGAGATATCCGAAGCCTACGCTGTACTATCTAATGAAGAAAAACGAAGACAGTACGATATGTACGGTCATGAGGGTATTGATAGCAGATACACGAGAGAAGACATCTTCAGAGGTGTTAACTTTGATGAGATCTTCAGGGATTTTAGCTTTGGATTCGGCGGTTTCAGTAAAATATTTGAGGAGTTCTTTGGTAGACGCGAGTCTTATAGTCCTGAGAAGGGGAGTGATTTAAGGTACGATCTTGAGATTACTCTAGAAGATGCTTTTCAGGGGTTAAAGACCGAAATAGAAATTCCTCGTAAAGAAAAATGCATGAATTGTAAAGGAACGGGTGCAAGTCCAGGAACGGAACAGAAGACTTGCTCCAAATGCAATGGTACTGGACAGTTAGAATATACTCGTACACTCGGCTTTACAAGATTTGTCCAAGTAACGACATGTGATAAGTGTAACGGTAGAAAGGTAGTGATAGAAAATCCCTGTAAAGAATGCCGTGGTTCAGGTGTTATAAGACAATATAGAAAGATAAGAGTGGAAATTCCATCTGGAGTAGATACAGGTTATCTTCTAAGGCTAAGGGGTGAGGGTGAAGCAGGTGTGAGAGGAGGTCCCTCAGGAGATTTATATGTTGTAATAACCGTAAAATCCAATAAAATATTCAATCGAGAAGGAGACGATATCTTCTATGAGACTCAGATCAGCTTTCCTCGAGCAGTATTAGGTACAGAGATAGATGTTCCAAATATAAATGGAAAAGCAAGGCTCAAGATACCCGCTGGCACTCAGAGTGGAACCGTATTCAGATTAAAGAACAAAGGTATGCCAAAACTAAGAGGTTTTGGCAGAGGGGATGAATTGGTTAAGGTGATTGTTAACATTCCAACAAGATTAACAGATAAGCAGAAAAAGCTCCTTAGAGAGTTTGCAAAGGAATCTGGAGAGGATTTAAACAATTAGAAAGATCCATATCATATAAAAATAGTGTTATTACTTTATAACTAGATGGTATGAAAGTAGATGGTAAAATTTTTTGAAAAAATTGGCATAACAGGTAATCCGGGTACAGGGAAGAAGTCTATTGGTAGATTGTTAGCTAAACTTCTACATTATGATTTTTTAGATTTGAATCAGCTAGCTATAGAAAAGGGCGCAATAATCAGTGAAGATGCACTCGGAATTCTTGTAAATTTACCTCTACTAAGGAAGTATGCTAAGGAAGTAATTTTTAAAAAAAAATAGTTATAGTAGGCCATCTTTTACCTTTCGTGTTATCCAAGCAAGAAATCGAGTTCGTTGCCGTGCTAAGATGCTCACCTTTTGAGCTTGAGAAGAGGTTCTTATCAAGAAATTACAGTAAAAAGAAAATTAAAGATAATATAGCTTCAGAAATATTAAGCATTAGTGCATATGAAGCTTTAAAAAAGTTTGGAAGGGACAAAATTGCTGAATTCGATACGACTGGAAGGGATGATAAAAAAGTTGTCGAAGAGATCATTAAGGTGATTAAAGGAGATATTAAAAAAAGAGTGGGTGATATCGATTGGTTACAATTTTTCACAGAAGCTGAAAAATTAAGTCGATTTTTTGATTGAAATTATATTACTTAACTTTATGGGAGTAATATAACAACTTAGAGTATATATTAATCAAGTCCATAGAAATGGTTCTTTATAGATTTCTAAACAAAATGATTTTTATCTTTATAATCATCTAATTATTGTGGGGGGAAATATGTCTTCTATTATTAACAAGAAGTTTACAAATGAGGTCGTTTCTATGATAGGTCGGAAGGTTGCTTTAGAGACATCGGAAGGTAGAATTTATGAAGGTGATCTTGTTGGTGTCGATGGAAACCTTAACGTTATCTTAGATAATGTTTCTGGTGTGGGTGAAAATGTCTACAAAGTTCTATTGAACAGAGACTTTATCAAGGAAATAAGGTTAGTGGAAAAACCTTTCGATCTGAAAGCTCTTGCTGAAAGACTAAATAGAGTCTTCCCAGGATTGGTTAAGATAAGGGAAGACATAAGGTCTATCATAGTTATGGATAAGATAAAGGTGACAGAACAAGGGGTTGAAGGAAGTGGATTAGCCGTTGAGAGGGTGAAATCCGTATATAATGAATTTGTAAGTGAAATTACAAAGTAAGTGTAATTTACGAATGTTTGAGATAAAGACGACCGATCTAGCAGGCAGGATAGGAAAGATAAAGACCAAGAGAGGTTCATTAGAGACTCCTTGTATCTTACCCGTAATTCACCCAATAAGGCAAAGTATTACACCTAAAGAAATTGCAGCAATCGGTTTCAAAGCAGTGATGACGAATGCATATATAACATTGAAAACACTTGGCAAAATAGCAGAAGAAAGAGGGATACACAAGATAGTCGATTTTAATGGCATAATTATGACAGATTCAGGTGGCTATCAAATTCTGAAGTATGGAGATATAGAAGTCACACCTTTGGAGATGGCTAGCTTTCAAGAAAGAATTGGATCAGACATAGCCATCGTACTAGATACACCTACAGGGACCAATGTAAATGTAGAGCGAGCTAGTGAAACTGTTGAGATTACATATAGGGCTGCTAAAGAAACATTAAAAGCAGTTAGAGCAAATAGAATACTCTGGATTGGTCCTATTCAAGGTGGTAGCTATATAGACCTTTTAAAGAGATCTGCAGAGCTAACTGGAAAGATGGCATTTGATATATTTGCTCTGGGAAGTCCTACAGAGGTCATGGAATCTTACAACTTTAATTTATTAGCTCAGATGATAATTACAGTTAAGCAAATTCTTCCAATTAATAAGCCCCTACATCTATTTGGCGCTGGGCATCCATTAACGATCCCTCTTATCGTGGCACTTGGTTGTGATCTTTTTGATTCGGCATCCTATATATTATATGCTAGAGAAGGACGCTATATGACTGATTACGGCACTGCAAAGTTGGATGAACTTACATTTCTACCATGTAATTGTTCGATATGTACAACGCATACATTAAAGGAAATTAAGGGGTTTGAGGTTGAAGAGAAAGTTCAGAAGATAGCCATACATAACTTGAACGTTCTTTTAAAGGAAATGAGGACAACAAAACAAGCTTTAAAGGATGGTAGAATTTGGGAGTACCTTGGTACGAAGGCTAAAGCTCACCCAAAACTTTGGGAGTTTTTTAGGTCATTAAATAAGAATTATGAATTTTTAGAAAATGGGACGCCATTATTTAAACCTAAATCAATCTTCTTTTCTGAGAATCAAGATCTAATGAGACCTGAAGTCTTAAGATACTTAGAAAGATTCTTAAAAGATGTATCTATAAAGAAAAAGGTTCTTTTACTGCTTCCTGAATCTGAAGTCAAACCTTTCTATAAATCACCATCATATATCAAATTGATTAAGGGTCTTGGTGGGGAACTAAAAAAAGTTCAAGTAGCTTTTTTATCAATTCCTTTTGGTATAGTACCCGTGGAAATCTCCGATGTTTATCCTCTATCACAGTACTTAAGCTCCCTCGAACTAGATTACAAAGTTATGAAAGAAGTGGTGAAACATGTGAAAGAATTTGTTAAAAGAAACTCATTTAATAAGATTATCCTGCTAAATCACTTGAAAGCTTACAATTCATTATTTAAAATTATATCCAGTTCACTATTTAATTGCTATATAATTGATGATATTGATGATACAAAAAATAGCTTTAATAGTGCGTTAAAAAAAATCGAAGATATCATCAATTCTTTAAGTCAAGTTTAGTTAGATTACCTTGGTTAAATTCGTAATTATAGTTGCGATGGATAATATTCTAGAATCTTCAAAGTAACTACCCATTTGAAAACTGTCATCAATTAAATATCAAAACGTATATCGCCTAGAATCACATATATTTAAGTAACTCTTATTCAAAAACTGTTCTTTCTATGAAAATAACAGTTTTAGGCGGTGCAAGAGAAGTAGGAAGATCTGCTTTTTTAATCGAGAATATAGAAGGGAGAGTTCTGTTAGATTTTGGAGTTCAACTAACAAGACCACCAGCATTCCCAATGCATATTCAACCAAGAAATGTAGATTCAATTCTTCTTTCACATGCTCATCTCGATCATAGTGGTGGAATCCCTCTCTTCTTTATATCTGAGGGTACAAAGCTATATACCACAGGATTGACATTAGAGCTATCTCAACTCCTGATAGAAGATTTTTTAAGGATTTCTGGATTCTATCTTCCTTTTGAGTATATAGACTTACTTTCTATGATTAATCAGACCTATAGGCTCAATCTAAATGAAATAGTAAACATAAAAGGATTCACTACTACTTTTTTGAATTCTGGTCATCTCCCTGGTGCAGCATCCATTATTTTGACGAGTAAAAGAAAAAGGCTCCTTTATACGGGAGATATCAATGCAAATAATTCATTACTGCTTAAAGGTGCTAATACAAACTTTGAGGAACTAGATGCAGTAATAACTGAAAGTACATATGCAACAACAGATCATTTACAACGCAATAATGTGGAGAAGGAGTTTATAACCTTTGCAAGGGAGGTCATAGAGCGAGGAGGTACTTTCTTTGTCCCAGCCTTCTCTGTGGGTAGAGCTCAGGAGATGGCGTGTGTGTTTAAAAAATACAACTTCCCTTATTCAGTAGCTATGGATGGTATGGCTTTGAAAACTAATGGGATCCTATCTAGATATCCAGAATATCTGTATGACTCAGAACTCTTCAGAAAAAGTATTGAGAGTATCGAGCTCATAAGAGGTTGGAATCATAGAAGACGCATCGTTAAGACGCCATCAGTCATAATATCGCCAGCAGGTATGTTGGTTGGGGGTGCTGCTGTTTTTTATAAGACCGAAATTTCAAAAAGATCGAAAAATGCTATAGCCTTAGTCTCATATCAGATGCCTGGGACGCCAGGAAGGACTTTATTGGAGAAGAAAATAGCGATCATAAATGGGAAGCCAAAAAAGGTAAAAGCTGAAGTACGACATTTCGACTTCTCTTCTCACAGCGGTAGAAAGGAGCTCTTTGATATGTTCAAAGGGATTACGGGAGACCCTAAAGTGTACACAGTGCATGGTGAGGAGAAGAATTGCATTCAGTTTGCTGAAGAGTTAAAAACCGAGTTAGGATTAGATGCTGTGGCACCTAAAACTGGGGATACCTATACAATATAAAATCCTTCTCAACTTAGAAATATGGTTCTCGTCTTTCCATTACAGATTTTATCTATACAATAGCTCTATTCTATCTCTTTCACTTCGATCTTTACGTCTTTTAGAAGTTTATCCGCTTCCTCCTTCGAAGTAAAAAGAACATAAAGCATTTTAGGTGTTCTAAGCTTTAGTTTTACCGTATCCTCTTTCTTTACAACACGGCATTCTTTTGCTTTCTCTAACAGCTTTTTAAACTCATCAGCGTTAAAAATCTGCCTTGGCATCTTCACCGCATAGATATCCCAATAGGATGACTTTAAACATAACTACATAGATACCATAAATAATAAATATAATTAATCTTATAATAAAAAAGGATTTTAAACCCTTTATATAAGACTTGTTAAATTAAAGTGAATGGCTATGTTTGCACCTAGTTCGGGATACGATAGAGCGATTACCATATTTTCGCCAGATGGAAGGCTATATCAAGTTGAGTATGCAATAGAAACGGTCAGAAGAGGTACTTTAGCTTTAGGTCTAAAGGTGAAAGAAGGCGTAGTCTTGGCTGTTGAAGAGCGAGCAAGAAAGTTACAGAATCAAAATATTAGCCAGAAGATCTCTCAGATAGATGAGCATATAGGAATTGCAGCTGCTGGATACGTACCAGACGCACGTGTTCAAGTAGATTATGCACGTATCTTTGCCCAGTCAAGTAAGTTAACATATGATGAGCCTGTTGAAGTAGAAGCTATTGCTAAGCGTATAGGTGATTTGAACCAACAGTACACCCAATATGCAGGTGTCAGGCCTTTCGGCGTGTCTTTGATTATAGCTGGTATTGGTAAAAATGGACCAGAACTTTTTTCGACAGACCCTAGTGGGACTTACTTGGGTTATGATGGGGTTGCTATAGGGGCAGGATATGAGCAAGTAACTGAATATCTGGAGAAAAAATACAATCCCGATATGAGTCTAGAGAGTGCTTGTGTCTTAGCTGCAGAGTGCATATATCTCGTGAGTGAGGAAAAAGTAGGAATTAAACACATAAAGATGGCTCTGATAGATACAAAGACAAGGAAGATGAGCTATCCTAAGGAAGAAGAGATAGCCAAGTACGCAGAAAAAGCAAGCGAGAATTTACCAACTACAGGTAAGTCTGAATAAAGCAAAATCAGGTGTTTATTTGAGTAGTAAGTTCACCACAGTTAGGTTAGTGATTAGTGGCGAACGATTTGAGATATTAGTCCACCCAGAAAAAGCTTTGGATTACAAACTAGGTCGTCCAGTCGATCTTACAAAGATTATTGCTGTTGAAGGAATTTTTTCTGAAGCTTCAAAAGGGTTACGCATTTCAGATGATAAGCTAGAGAAAATTTTCAATACTACATCTGTAACAAAAGTGGCTGAAATTATTCTAAAGAAAGGTGAGCTTCAGTTAATAACTGAACAAAGACGTTCATTGATCGAAGAGAAACGAAAGCAGATAATTTCTATTATCTGTAAAAATTTTATCGATCCTAGAACAAGTTTACCTCATCCTAGAGTTAGAGTTGAGCAGGCATTGTCAGAGGTACAAATTTCAATCGATCCTTTTAAGGATGCCAAAGAGCAAGTAAAGAATATCATTGAGAAAATGAGAATAGTTTTGCCATTAAAATCAGAAAAAATGAAGCTTATGCTAAAAATCGAGCCTCTTTTTGCTCCTAAAACTATTGGTGTTTTGAAGAGCTACGGAGAAATTCAAAAAGAAGAATGGTTAGCTGATGGCTCACTAACAACAATCGTAGAGATTCCAGCAGGAGTTCATTCCTCATTGATTGATAAATTGGGTTCGGTTACTAAAGGAACTACACAAGTAAAGATCATAAAGTGAGACAAGAATGGCTTTTAAAAGGAGGTACGTGACTCCTGGTGAGTTTATCGCCGAGGGGGATTATAAAACAATTAATAATGTAATCAGGGTAGGCGATAAATACTATTCAACAAAGATTGGTTTAGCTGAGATGAGCCAAGGAGGAATCCGTGTAATTCCTTTAAGTGGACCTTATATTCCTAGAGTTAATGATCTTGTCATAGGCAAGATAGTTGATCATTCGGCATTCTCATGGGAGGTCGACATCAACTCATGCTTCTTCGCGTATCTTCTTGCTCAGAACGTATTCGGCAGAGATTTCTCACCCGATCGCGAATCCCTTTTAAAGAAATTTCCTATTGGAAGTTTGATCTATGCAAAAGTTCTTGCTTATGATCGAACGAGGGATCCCCTTTTAAGTATCTCGGGGCCGAATCTAGGACATATTCCAAAGGGAGAGATCATTAAGATAAATTCTGCCAAGATACCTAGGTTAATAGGTAAAAAAGGGTTTATGATAAAGACAGTTGAGTCTGCTACCAATTGTAAACTAATTATAGGTCAGAATGGGATCATTTTAATAACCGGTCCACCTGATGGTATTCTACTCGCAACTCAAGCCATCAAGATGGTTGAGTCAAAAGCCCATATGGCAAGTCTGACAAAAAATATTCAAAATTTTTTGTCAGAATCGAAGGGGGTTAAAGATTGATAAGTCTAATAGATGAAAAAGGTCATAGGATAGATGGTAGAAAGCTAGATGAGCTAAGACCATTAAAAATCGAAGTAGGTATACTTAAGAATGCTGATGGTTCTTCATATATAGAGTTTGGGAAGAATAAGATCGTGGTTGCAGTATACGGTCCAAAAAGTGTTCATCCTAAACATCTTTCTTTACCCGATAGATCTTTTTTAAGATGTCGTTACCATATGGCTCCCTTCTCAACAGATACTCGTAAACATCCACAACCTTCAAGGCGTGAAATTGAGATATCTAAGGTCATAAGGGAAGCCTTAGAACCTGCCCTTATATTGGAAGAATACCCAAGGACGGGCATAGATGTTTATCTAGAAGTATTACAAGCAGATGGTGGTTCTAGATGCGCTGGGATCACAGCTTCTGCAGTTGCTCTTGCTGATGCTGGTATATCCATGCGTGATATGGTTGTTGCTTGTGCAGTTGGTAAGATATCTGGACAAGTTGTTTTGGATCTAGATGATAGAGAAGATAAAGAGGGAGAAGCTGATATGCCTATTGCTATTATGCCAAACCTTAATCAAACAACTCTTCTCCAACTAGATGGTATCTTAACTCCAGAGGAGTTCGAGAAGGGATTTAAAATGGCTCTTAATGCCTGTAGGCATATTTATGAAGTTCAACGTGAAGCGTTGATCAATAAATACTTTGGCGAGGATGAATCCGGTGAGGAATGATGTCTGCAGTAAAAAAATCAATGGTAGTTGAGAGACTAAGAAAGGCGCAAATAGTGGAGTTCTTATCAAAAGAGAAAAGATTAGATGGTAGAGACTTACTTGATTTTCGTCCTATTAAGATAGAAACTGGCATTATAGAAAAGGCTAATGGTTCAGCTCGAGTTCAGATCGGCAATACACAAGTGATAGCAGGTGTTAAGATAGACATAGGTGAACCGTTTCCTGATACACCAGAAAAGGGACTTTTAGTTGTAAATGCAGAAGTCTTACCTCTTTCTTCGGCTTATGCCGAGCCAGGTCCCCCTGATGAGGATGCGATAGAATTAGCCAGGGTTGTAGATCGAGGAATTAGAGAGTCCCAAATGATTGATCTTTCAAAGCTTGTATTGATCCAAGGAAAGAAAGTATATGCTGTCTTCATCGATGTGGACATTCTAGATACTGATGGTAATTTATTCGATGCTGTTTCATATGCTACTGTTGCCGCACTCGCTACATCTACTATGCCAAAATTTTCTATCGATCAGAATGAACTGATAACACAAGAAGAGGAGTCAACCCATTTACATATAAACTGTATTCCTGTTTCTATAACTCTTGCGAAAATTGGTGATGAATTTATTATAGACCCAACATCTGAAGAGGAAGCTGTTATGGATACTAGAATAACCTTTACATTCGATGATGAAGGTAATATCCGTGCAGGGCAGAAAGGTTTGCCTGGAACCCTTGACTTTGATCAAGTCAAATTGGCGGTCAACATTGCTAAAACTAAGGCAAAGGAAATCAGAAAGATCATAAAGGAAAGTATTAAAGATGCGAAAAGGTAAAAGAAAAGGGTTAAAAGGACTCGGTACAAAGTATGGATCATCATTAAGAAAAAAGTATGGGAGGATATACACCACTCTAAAGCTGAAAAGGATGTGTCCTAGTTGTGGTGCATGGAAATTAAAAAGAAAAAGCTTGGGCATATGGCAATGCAGGTCGTGTGGATTTACCATGGCTGGAAGAGCTTATGACGTTACTCCGATCAAAATCTCCTAAGAAAGGGTATATTATCAAAGGATTAGAAGCCAGAATAGAGGCTAAATTAGACAAAGATTTGGCACAAATTACCCACCTTGCATTTGAGCCAGACTTATTATCAAAATCGCGCCTCAAGGTTGAGATCGTACACAATGAAGGTAGACTGATTCTGAATATAAAAGGAGGAGATATTTCCCAGTTAAGAGCTGGAATAAATTCTTATTTAAGATTAATCGGCATGATTGTAAAATTGTTCGAAGGGGTTAAGAAAAATTAATCTGATAAGATTTGAGTTCTTTAAATAAAAAAGTAATAGTGAATGAGAAGAAATTCTCTTTTCAAGTACTAAGAGCGAGTAATGGTTGTTTCTTGATCATTTCTGAAGGAGAAGAGACAAAGTTAGGCTCGATGGCGTTTTCGGTGAAGGTTGGAGATAGAGCGAATTCTATTTCAATTATTCCGAGCAAATTTGGCGACATCTACACAAGATTATTTGCTGAAGTCACATCTATGATCGTCAATGGGATTTCAGTAGTATCATTATATATCAAAGCCCCAATAGATACACAGATTTTTAAGAAGTTATTAAATGAAATTAAAGATATTCTTAAATTTGAACGACCTATCAATCAAGATAATCCTTAAAATTTATCGAATCTTCGCCAGGTATCTTAGCTATCTCGAATTTTTCCCTTTGTTTAGTAAAACTTATTGTTGCGTCTATACCGATTTTAGTTGTAAGAAGATTATCCTGATCGCTAGAAGGATCTAAGCTTGAACCTTTGACATTCTCTATAATTACAAGATCTTTTTCGCCTTGGAAGCGTGTGGCTAAAGCGAACTCTACGCTTTGAATATCTTCTGGATCTATATCATCATCTACAACTATAGCCAATTTCAATGATGGATGGTTAGAGAAGGCCGAGATTATCGCATTCTTCGGCTCTCCTTCGTGAGTCTTTTTGATTTGAATGACAGCATGTAGCCAATTACATCCACCATCCGTTAAGTTAACAGCTTTAGTTGTTGGTACAGTATTTTTAACTCCTTTGAATAGTTTCATCTCTACAGGCAGAGACATGAGTAGACGGTGCTCGCTCCCTGCTGGGAGTATTGCTTGATATATCGGGTCTTTTCTATGAAGAATATTGGTGACTTCGATCACTGGTTGCATCCTTGGGTGATCGTATACGTTTAGCATATCTGCCATGAATTCCTCCTCTTCTCTATCTATCATGAACCTACCTTCTAGTACTATCTCGGAGTTTGCTGGAACACTTAAATCCACATTTTCACACTTTGAAACTTTCAAGGCACCATTTAAAATGGAATTCGCAATTTTTATCTCATCCATACCATAGGGTACTTGGCAAGCAGCAGCCAGAGAAACTGCTGGATGGACGCCAATTGCTATTGCTACTTCGAGGGGCTTACCTATCTGCTTGGAAAGTTGCAAGCATCTGTGAAGATGCCTACCTTCCACTACACGTACTGCTAAATGATCATCATCTAGGAGTAGCAAACGGTGTATAGATGCATTTTGAGTATTTGTTTCTGCGTTCTTTACAAAGACTACACCAGCTGTTATGTACCTTCCAGCATCCTTCTCATAATGCTTAAGTATGGGAAATTTACTTACATTGGGTTTCTCTGAATATTCCTTAAATGGTCCATTTTTTACAATTTTTGGATTTATAGGATCGTTAATAGATGAAGAAATCTTATCATGGAGATTATTCAAAGATGTATTGATGGCTAGGCAGATTTTCTCTTTTGTGTTACAAACACCACTGACAAGAGGATAGTCTGAATAACATATCTTCTCAAAGAAAGGTGCAGGACCTCTATCAAGCTTCTTCATTATCACCGCTGCTTCATGTAAATAAGAGACCTCTTTCTTTATCCTGAGCATCTGTCCTTTTTTCTCTAATATACTCAAAAAACTTCTTAAGTCCAATGAATGGTTTTTTACCAAGAGTTACCACCAATCATATATATTATTGGGTCTTTAAATTTATGAACTATCGATTATAGTGGACAATTGTCAAGATCTATGGTGAGAGATCTGTACCTAACAAATTATGAAGAAAGAGCTCTTGAAGGAGAGTATGGTGAAGCCCTTGAGATCGCTTATAGGATACTGTTATCTGTTGGTCGTCTAACAGATGCAAGTCATCTGATCGAAATTTCATCCGCTCATATTTCTGGAGTTTCATATTCAACCATTGGAGAGCATGGTAGAGAGTTCCTTGAGAGTTATAGCCTTAACGCTAAAGTTTCCATTCCTACGACTGTGAACCCTTTAGGAATAGATCCAACAGATACATCTGATTTTATCATTGATGAAAAATATCTATCTGAACAGATGAAGATAATACAATCGTACAGGAAGTTGGGTGTGACTGATTCTTTTACATGTACACCTTACGAAGGGTTCCATTCACAAGTAAAAGGTAGTCATGTGAGTTGGGCTGAGAGCTCTGCTTCTATATATGCGAATTCTATTTTAGATTTAAGGACGAATCGTGAGAGTGCATTGAGTGCTCTTGCAAGTGCGATAACAGGTAAAACTCCTTGCTCGGAGTTACATATTGATGAATATAGAAAACCATCACTCTCCATTCATGTAAATATCGATGAATTTTCTGGCTCAATGAAATTCGGGCTTCTAGGATATTTTGCTGGAAAGATGGCAAGGGAACCAATAGCTTTCCAAGGTATTAAAAGTCCAATCTCGTCAGAGGCTAAAGCACTTTGCTCTTCTATTGGAGCATCTGGTGCTTCTGGTATGTTTTTAATAAATGAGAAAGTTGATGGCGAAAGTATAAGGTTTGATAAAAGTGATCTCATAAAAACCTATGATGAACTTAATGATGGTACAGAAGAGGAGGATGCAATTATTCTTGGTTGCCCCCATTTGAATATACAAGAGATACATGAAATCTCCGATATCGTCGAAGGTAAGAAATTTAATAAAAGATGCCTCATATTCTGTTCAAGAAGGGCTTACGAGGAAGCGAAGCGAAAAGGTTATACTAAAAAGATTGAAGGTGCAGGGGCAAAATTCATTTGTAATACTTGTGCTGTATTTACGCCTATAATTTCTCATCTTGAAGTTGATATTATCGCTACAAACTCATGTAAAGCAGCACATTACTTAAAAAGGGCCCAGAATGTAAAAATCTCTCTTAAAGACACTCATGACTTATTAATTGAGGGTTGTAAATGATTTGAGAGGAGTTTTTAGAGCTAGAGGGCTTGTTAACAGTATAGGGTGGGGTGAGGCATTAATCTCACCCTCTCCAATATCGTTTTTAGGAGGTGTAAATCCTGGAGATGGAAGGATTATTGATAGATCTAACGAACTGTACGGTATGAGTATTTATAAAAAAGTCCTCATATTCCCGCATAGTATTGGGAGTAGTGTTGGAGCTTACGTGATATACAAATTAAAAAAGAACGATAAAGCTCCTTCTGCAATTATTAATCGCAGGTCTGATATGATTACTGTCTCTGGTTGCGCCTTAGCTAAAATACCTCTTGTAGATATGGTTGATGGGTTATCTCTTATTAAAGAAGGAGACGATTTAATAGTAAATGGTAGCCATGGTTTTGTTATTCTTTCCTAATTAAGAAAAAAGTTCAAACATTATTATCCAAGTTATTTTTTAGAGCTCTTATGGAATTAAAGATAGATCAAGAATTACTAGACCTTTTTACTGAATTGCGAGCCTCAATCATTCATATAAGAGGCGTAAAGGTTGAAAAAAGAAGTTCTGATTTGGAAGATTTTAAAGAGTTGATAATTAAAGAAGTCAAAGATAAATATGATATCAAAAGTCTGAAGGATGTTCCCGTTTTTAAGGCTTACCGTAAATTCTTCTGGAAGGTTGGCATAGATCCAACTAAAATAAGACCGGCAGCCGAAGCATTAATAAGAAGAATTCTTGGAGGTAAATCAGTTCCTAATATAAATACTGCAGTAGACTCTTACAATCTTGCATCCATCAAGAGTGAGATTGCTTTAGCAGCATTTGATAGAGACCAACTCCAAGGTAATCTAAGAATGAGGTTTGCGAGAAAAGGAGAGAGATTTTTAGGTATAGGTATGGTTGAACCAAAAGAATTACAAGGAGGCGAAATAGTAGTATCTGATCAATTAAATCTAGTGGCAATTTATCCTTATAGAGATGCTGGTGAGACTAAAATAACTGAAAAAACTAAAAACGTTTTGCTGATGGTATGCGGTGTACCTGGCATAAGTAAGGAAGATCTTGTCAATGCAGCGGATATTGCCACAGAATACATAATTAAGTTTTGTAATGGGATAAAAAGTGTTATTGATAACGGAATAACAACTTCTTGATTGCAACTTAGTTAAAGATATATAAATATAGACTATCACTTTTGAAAAGGCATCTTGTAATCAGG
The DNA here is from genome assembly GCA_024256165.1 of Candidatus Methylarchaceae archaeon HK02M2. Lineage (NCBI taxonomy): Archaea > Thermoproteati > Nitrososphaerota > Nitrososphaeria > Nitrososphaerales > Candidatus Methylarchaceae > Candidatus Methylarchaceae archaeon HK02M2. The sequence continues at coordinate 44,330 of JAKLZG010000091.1, read as the reverse complement.
TAGATCTATTTTTTCTTTCTCTCCTTTTAACATAGCATAAGTTGAACCATCGTATGTGCATGTGATATCGGGCACATTTTTACCCTTCTTAAACTTCACCTTAAATTCTTTATAATACTCCCTCAATTCTCTCTTGTCGTAATTATCTTTTTTCAACCTTCTCTTTCTTAGAAATTTAAATGCCAATATGAAATGTCTTTTAGGGTATAGTTTAAAGGTATGAGTGAACCTTAAAGACCTCTCTATCTGCTCTCTCCTCACAACAAGGTAGTCCGTTGTGCCAGACTTAGCTTCTATCACCAGTATCTTGCTGAACCTATTAGATATAGCAAGTACATCTGGTAGTGTTTGGCTTGAGCCACCTAATCTAAATGCTTTATACGAATAACAGGACTGTATTCGCTTAACTAAAGTATCCTCCCATTTCCATCCCCTCATCTTACGTGTCTTTGTTACTTTTATGAAATCCGTCAATTTCACCAATCTATTACATAGATACCTTAGTCGAATAGCCCTCCCTGCCGAAGAAAGCTTCTACAGCTTTCTCCACTTTTAATCTATATTCGGCTTGTGTGTATATTCGTATTATGTCCATATACCCTATAATCGCCCCTACCAAAGCTAAATCCTCAATAGGAACAGTCTCATAAGATGCCCCTTCACTAGTTTTATGTACCAAAGTTATAGAAGAAAGAGACTGACGTGAAGACGTGTAAGGTACAGAAGGCGTTGTAGGAACATCGAAAAAGATCAGGTCTGGATTGACCCCAGCTTCATCTGCAATTTCTATAGAAATTTTATCTCTTATACCCTTCTGGTTAAGAATCCTTTCTATGAATCGATCCTTTCTATGGACTATCTTCTCAAATACACATTTGATCAACTTTCTATCTCTATAACCTATCGCTAGTTGCTTCGCTTGATAAAGCTCTTTATTCCCACAAGGATCTAAATCGATCAACCTTTCGAGGGTTACTTCATCTGTGAGTTGAAGAAATCTTTTTAGATTGCTAATATCTGTTAGTTTCAACTTATCATCGGCAAGGGTTATCGAGCGGATCAACATTGCTTGGGTTGCACGAACGGTCCTATGGAAATATACTGCCTTGAACATCTCATACCGAGCTATATTGAACGCTTCAAATGCATAAAGAGCAGCTTGATCTATAGCTAACTTGCCATCAAATATTTCAAATGAATCTATAAGTCGATGTACATCTACCTTACCATACTCAACACCGGTGAAGTACGAGTCTCTGAGTAGATAATCCATAATATCCACGCTCAAGCCCCCTGCTACTATTTCATTCATGAATTTGGCTCTCTTAAGAGATAGGCCTAAAGAAAGCTCCGAAATATCTCTTGAATTAAAGCCATATTTCTCGATTAAATCCTTGATCTCTGTCTCCTTGATTATTCTTTGAGTGATGTCTTCATGGGTTAAATTTCTCTTTTCTGTCAGAGCCTCTTCAAATAGATGAGAGAAAGGACCATGTCCTATATCATGAAGTAATGCGGATAACCTTAGCTCTTGCACATCTTCATCAGTGATCTGGGTTTTTGAGATAAGAGAGGTACTTGTCAGTCCAGCGAGGTACATTGTACCTAATGAATGCTCAAAACGAGTATGCTGTGCACTAGGGTAAGTCAAATTAGCCCCAGCAAGCTGACGAATTCTTCGCAACCTCTGAAAGATAGGCGTATCGATTATCTCCTTCTCTACATCTGTTATATGAATATACCCATGCACGGGGTCTCTTATTTCGGCAATAAATCTCAAAGTTTAATTGTATAACTCTTAGAGTTTTTTAAGTATGTTGCGCTTTTGGTGACATTTATTAAATATGTGAGGAAATATTATATTGTAAATTAGTATGGGAGAAGTATTTAGACCTAAGGACCTTCTCAAAGGGAGGAGGAAGCTTATAGAAGAGGCTCTCCAAGACTTGAGCCCAGGAATAAGGGATTCGGTTATAAACATCCTTGATTCATGGAAAGGAGAAGAATCTCGAAATCTCTTGATAGAAATTTTAGGCAAAAAAAAGGTTGCAGATATTCTAGAGTCGTTAGGTGATTAAATAATTTTTATTTCTTTTCTTGTTTAGATAATAGAGGTTGTATAAATTCTCGAATCTTTATTGAGACTACATGAATAGGTTGCTCACCCTCGATTATTTGAACGTATGGTCTTTTTGAGAATCTCTGCTTAAAAAGATCTCTCACTTTAGTTAAGTACTGCTTCCTCTCAAAAAGATTCGGTTTGGAAGATCTCTTTTGGATTCTTGAAAGTGCATTTTCTGGTTGCACATCTAGAATAACGACAAGGTCGGGTTTAGGAGCAAACATATTCTCCTTCTCTATAAAATCAGGATCAAGTCCTTTAGCTCCTTGATAAGCAATATTTGAAAAGTAATATCTATCCATTATAACTATATCATTTCTTTCCAGAGCGGGATTAATATTATTCTCAACATCCTCTATTCTATCCTTACAGAACAACTCAAACTCGGTTTTCGGGCTTATATTATCGAGTCCTACATTAGCAAGTTCGGCGATTTTCTTTCCCCATTTCCCTTCCGTTGGCTCATGGAGAAGAGTTACGGAATATCCATCCTTCAGTAATGAGTCTTTTAAAAGTTCTGCATGAGTTGTCTTGCCTGCTCCATCGATACCCTCAATAGCGATGAGTATGCCTTTTTTGAGGATTTTTTTATTCTTCTTTATTTGAAGAGAATTTCTCTGGCGAGATATAACTCCCATATTGTATCCTTGCCTTGTTTAGCCTTTGCTTTTGCTCTTCCAGTACTTCAAATAATATTTTCGGAACATCGGGGACATTGGTTCTGTAAATATCCATGACCCTGTCGATCTTGGCTAAATTTTCTGGAATTCTTAATGTAAATTGTTTGATGTAGTCTTCTTTAGGATAGTCTTTATCTAGCGTTTCCTTAAATAGTCTTTTTAGATCTCGATATTTTGGTATCAGACCAGTAGGTGTTTTTATTGCTTCAACTTCCTTATGTGAACGTAATTCCATCCATTTAAGCCAGACCCTCTTATCAGCTTTATCGTTCAGGAAAATTCCACTTCTGGATTTTAAAAAGTAATTCACAGAGAATATAAGAGGCGGGTTTTTTAGGGTAATACCAAAATTCAGGTTATTTTCAATATATTTGCCTAAGGATATGGATAGAAAATCCAGATTAGACATGGGATTTAATTTTCTGATGCCTATTTCTCCCAAGGTAGCAGCTGTAGTTTCAGACTCCAGCGATGCACCTTTAGTTATTATACCATGTACCCAGTCGAAGGACTCCTCTACTGGAACCCATGTATCCGAATCCCGTCCCCCATAAATTATCCCTCTAACCTCAACTCCATCAGGGTCGTCAATTCTTTGGTCCATATTCTCTAAAAGATTCAAATTAACTGTGAAGCGAGCATTTCTATGTGAAGGTGTTATTTCGTTACCTTCAGCATCTTTCTTACCAGAGGTCCATTCTCCTGAGTGATTGATACCCCTTTCTGGGATGTTTTCATTTTTACCAATCCAATAGACATCTTTCTCTTGAGTAACCAGTACATTTGAAAATATTATCTCACCTGGTTTATGAAGTGTCTTCCATAAAACAGGATCGTCTATGGAGTTAACACCTTGTATTATTCCAAATACTCCTTTTTCTACATTGACTGCATGGATCGTTTCACCCTTTTTTCTGAGATATGCTATATCATCTCCAACTATTGTCTCCCCTTCTATCATAGCAGTAGAAGTCTTTCCACAGAGAGAGGGAAATGCCCCTGTGAGATAAGTTATCCTGCCTTTTGGGCCATGCACTCCCAAGATAAACATGTGTTCTGTCAGCCAACCTTCTTTTGATGCCCTATTTATCGCTATACGCATTGCCAATTTCTTAAGTCCAATAGTATTGCCACCATATTGGGTGTTCACGCTATACACTATTTCCTCTTGAGTATCAATGTATATCCTTCGTTTGTCGATGTTTTTACTTACTCCATTTTCAAGCTCTCCTTGTGAATGTACAAACTTCAAGAATTCATCAGAATCATCCAATCGTTTGAATTCCTCATATCCTGACCTGTAAAGCAGATCTTCGTTATGGGCAACGTAGCTGGAATCGGTGAGCTGAACAGCGAGGATGGAGAATTCAGAATTTTTCGGTCCTAAACAGAAGAATCTAACATACAACTCATGCCCCTGCATTATATTTTTTAGAATAGTATGAATCTCTTTAAGCCCCTCATCCCTATCTATCCAGTTTATATGAGAGCCTAAATTGACGTTTTTAGGAAGAAGGAATTTGGTATTTTTTTTATCTCTGGCCTGATCGTAATAGCCATCAAAATGGATAGTATGTCCATCGATGCTAAGTTCCTTCTCTTCTCCATTTCTTACTGCCGTTTTTCTGATATATTGGATATCTTCTTGTGAATCTGTGCAAACAAAGACTTTATCAGGATTACAAAGTACGACATACTTAGAAATGAATCGGTATAGTTTAGTATTATTTATCCTGACTAGTTTTTTATAATCCTTTTCCACTAATTTTGTTTTTAGAAATTTCATAATTTCTTTTTTAGTTTCTTCACTAGATTCTTTCAGATTCACCAATACTATTGTTACACCAACTTATTGTATATTCTCTCGAAGTAACAAATTTCAAATATCATTGTCATACTTCTACTTCCAAAATAATCTTCCATCTTTTTTGACTCTTTAAACTTAGATTGACTAACATTTAGAGGGTCACATAGCCCTCCTACTATAATTGATTTATCTTTGTATATCATAATATTGAAGCACTGCTTATTTTATTTCTTATTTGGATGAAGTTCTTTCTATTTAACCTTTAAAAATTTATTGTTTAAATCATTTTTTTACAGATTTATTTAAGCTCTCTCGATGAAGAACCATAAACTATTTATTGAGTATCGATAATAATAAAAATCATAATAACACACAAGTCTTTTTTATCAATAGGTGATTAAATGAGTCTCCTTAAACTTCGTTTATCCATGATAGGTACTCTAGCCTTCCTGATTGCCCTCTCTTCTCTCTTCTTCGGAATTATACTGACCTTTATGGGAGGGTTGGACATTACTGCGCTGATAGTAATAGTAGTTGCTTTCAATCTTATTCAATGGCTTATTGCACCTTATATCATTGATGCTATGTACAAAGTCAAACCAGTTACAGAAAGTGGAAATCCAAAACTCTACAGCATGGTCAGGAATCTCAGTCAAAAAACAAAAATAAAAATGCCGAAGCTAATGCTTGCAAAAATCCCTATCCCAAATGCTTTCGCTTATGGTTCGCCTATAACAGGTAAGAAGGTAGCAGTTACTGAGACTTTATTGGAGACGCTTGAAGAAGAAGAAGTAGAGGCCGTTATCGGACATGAACTAGGTCACCTTAAACATAGGGATGTTCAGATAATGATGTTCGCCTCAGTTTTACCAGCAATCTTTTACTTTATAGGATATTCTCTAATGCTTTCAGGTATGTTTGGTGGTGGTAGAAGAGATGGGGATGGGGGTGCTACTATATTAATAGGAATCGTTTGTATGGCAATTTATTGGATATTATCACTTTTCGTTTTAGGATTAAGTAGATTAAGAGAGTATTACGCTGATAGGCATAGTGTCTCAGTGGTAGATGATGGTGCTCGTAAGTTATCCGAGGCACTGGCAAAGATCGTTAACTATAGCGCAAATATAAAGCGTCGTTCACGTCAAAAAGCAGGCTCTTCTAGTAGCTTTCGATCCTTATTCATAGCAGACCCAGAAAGGGCTGAGAAGGATTATCAAGATATAGCAAAGATTTCAGGTTATTCGGCAGATCAACAACTTGTTGAGGGTATAATTTCGAGAAAGCTTAGCACAACGGATAAGATTCTAGAGTTATTTTCAACTCACCCCAATATAGTGGAGCGCCTTAAAGCCTTACAGAAATTGAGCTGAATAATATATTAAAAAATTTCTTAAAAAGATAAAAACAACTTAAATGGAGTTTATTTAATGCTACCATCAAGCGACATAAAAAAGGAGATCTTCAGACGGTATAACAAGAAGCCGAGAGGATGGCATGTCCTCGTCAGGAGAGATCAAAGAGGATATTATGACACTATAGTTTTACAAGGAAAGGATGTTTGGTTCATAAAAGAGGAGCGGGTTAAACCATATGAATTGGTAGGTTTTGGTATCTCTGATATAGTTGATGATAAAGATGTACTAAATAGTTTTAAGCCATATCAGTTTGGTTTTAGACCAGTCCCTAAAAAGCTTGAGGCTAAGACGATAAAAGCGTTCAGTGATAATAGGAACTTGGAGAGCCTGATAAGCAAGATAATTGGTACGAAACCAGTACCCTTCAATAAGATAACTGGTAAACTAGCACTTCAAGGACCCATACTTTACCCCAACAAGCCATTAAACCTTTTATCTAATCAAGATGATGTCGATCTTCAGCTTAGAACGAGTCTAGAAAAGCTCTTATACAAAAAGTATCCTTACTTACTTACCACATACCTTTAATTATTTTTGGACATAACCAACGCGTCCATACCATCTGGATAATAGTTACAAATTAGACCGACCTCTCTAAAACCGAATTTCTTATAGAAATTGATAGCTCCTTGATTATTCGACCTTACCTGGAGATCTACCTTTCTGACCTTTTTAGAAAGGAAATTAAAGCTCTCTCTAAGTAGATTACTACCGATACCCCTTCTCCTGAGTTCCGGTATTACAGCTATCGATATTATGGTGCCTTTATCACCTATTACAGAAGTAATTATGTACCCTACAACGCGACCTTTCTCTTCATATACAGAAAACCCTTCAGGTTCTCTCATCAAGAAATAGAGAAAAGTACAGCGATTATATGGATATTTAAATGAAATTCTCTCAATATTTAATACTTGAGTTAAGTCCTGCTTTCTACACCTTCTTATCAAATTGATATAATAAAAAACTTACAAGAATTTTATATTAGTTCTTTAAAATATAAATTTAATAAGTAAATCTAGCTCCCCAGAACCGTGCCGAGGTAGCTCAGCCTGATTTAAAAAGGCGAAGGAGAGCATCCGGCTGAAGACCGGAGTGTCGTGGGTTCAAATCCCACCCTCGGCATAACCCTTTGAGTGCCTTCGGCACATAAAGCGTTAACGGAAAGACCTGAAGAGATAAGGATATTCCCTGAACTTGTTGATCGTTTTCCTAATGGCATTATGGACCAAGTTCTTTAGTTCTGACACTTCAATTACCATATTATTCACTTATGGTGGTCCTAAAAAGAGCATTATGTTGTTTTTCCTTTATTGGTTGCCAAAAATCTTCTAAGAGACCCAATATAACTGCTACATCATCAAGATTCTGATATGCAGTAAGAAATGAGTCTATTTGAAGGTGTGATACTCTAATCCCTAGCACTGCGCTTTCGTCTTTTGTGATCGATTCGAAGATAGGTTCGTCTTTGAAAGTGACTTTCTTGTTTGACCATTTAAGGTGATCAGGTATTCGATGAAGAATTGATAAAATTCCAGGAACGTTAAAAAGTCCCTTGAATGCCCAAACAGAATTAGTATGCTTGAATTTGTTATACCAAATTCCATATTTCTCCCTGAATTCAACAATCTTTTTGATTACATTTCTCTTAAATCCAAGGGCGCCTAAAGATTCGTCTTGACAAGCTAAATACTTTCTCAAAGCATTTCCAGACTTCAACATTTCATTAAAAAGTTTATTAGCTGTGCCAAAAGACCAATTAATGCTTGTGCCTCGATATTGTTTTGCTTTCTTCTTGTTGCCAAAGTCTCTTAAGAGTAAAGGTAAAAATTTAGCCCCATTCTTAACTGCTTCAGCGTAAGCAAAGCACATCGCAGCGAAGTTTTCAGTTAGTTCAATGGTTGAAGCTATGGTCTGCATAGCAAACATTTGTTGTCTTACAACCATATCTTCGGCTTTAACCCCATACCATAATCTTGCGAATGTAGGGCAATCTGATGGGTTGGTAAGCAATCTAGTAAGTTCGAGAAGATTTCTTGCAACGATCCACTTTAGAGTTAGATTGAACCCACGGCTAATTTCTTTTGTATAATAATCCCAGTCAACGGGAACCAGTCTATCTGACTCTATCTTTAACATTTATGAAGAAAATAGAGAGGAATGAAATTAAATCTTTATAAAAATAATTCTTCTCTCTTATACCTACATTTTTCTCAAAATGGTGTATATTAACTATGTGTATACTTTTGAGAAAATAAACTTGTAAAAGCAAATCCTCAATCAACCTCGATACGGACTGCGAAAATTACAAAAACATAACACCATAGTTTTAAAAATGTAACCAACTAAGAAATGAAATAATGTGTATTTCACGAATAAAGGAAAAATCATCAAATCTTTGGAGAACGTTCGTATTTGGTATGTTTCTAATTGGTTTTGGAATAATATCCCTAATTTTTACAATTTACGATAATCCATTTTACTTTAACAAAGTAGATTCGTTAACTCGTTACACTTTTACAATCATCATCTTTCTTGGTATTTTAATTGTTATTGCGGTTCTTTTAAAACCAAAGAGCAAAGAAGTTGATAAAGGTGAAGCCAAAACTTGTCAATCTAACATTGAAACTAAACAGCCTTCTCAAGATAAAGCTGAACCTGATACTCATAGAGTAGTTACTCTATATTTTTCATAATTTCAAGGATATCATTGTGAACTTTCGTATTAGAAGAAATGAAATCAGTTCTTACATGTTTCCAATCATCTCCTTTAAAATTTGTAACCTTTCCTCCAGCTTCTAAAACTAATATAACACCTGCTGCGACATCCCAGGGGTCTATTTGTGTTGTTACATAAGCTTCTGCTCTACCAGAAGCAACCCAAGCGCATTCTAATGAACCAGAACCTAATTTACGTAAATCTTTTATTATCGGGTGCAGAACTGAGTTAATTTTACTCATACGTAAATTACTTCCAGCACCTTCACACCAGACAAAATAACTTTTTTCAAGTTTTTCGATATCTGATACATGTATGATTTTTCCATTCAACAAAGAGCCTTTTCCTTCTTCAGCCACAAAAAGTTCTTTTAAAAAAGGAGCATAAGAAACGCCTAGTATTGGCTTATCATAATGTAAAAGAGCGATAGATATTGAAAAAAATGGATTGCCAGCAGCGAAATTGCTACTTCCATCTAATGAGTCTACAATCCAAGTAAATTCAGAGTTTTTATTTCTAATACCACTCTCTTCAGTTATTATATTATATTCTGGAAATTTCTTAATAAGAGCTTTTAAGATCATCTCGTCTGACATTTTATCATATTTCGTGACAATTTCTTTACTAGTTCCCCTTAATCTAAAAAGATCAGAATCTTTACGAAAATTTATAAGTAAAAAATTTCCAGCTCTTTTAGATAAATCAATTACAAACTTTTTCATATTCCTAATTTGTAGAAATAACTGATATCTATTATTATTGGACTCATTTATTAATAACCCACAATAGGTATGTAGCCATGAACATTTTCTAGGCTAATGAATTTATCCACTAAATCAAGGATTTCTTGTTTTACTTATGGTAAGCTCTTGTTCACCTTTGTTCGTCTCTTGTTTACCTTTGTTTTGTTTGTTTTATCTGTTTTTTCGTTGTCAAATCCTTACTCTCTCTATATATACAAATACTATACTACATAGGGTCCTAAGATATGGTCCTAGACAATTCCTAAAGAAAAACATGGAACATACCCTAGACTCATTAACAATCTTTTAACTGATATATTATTGTAACCATCATAACGATAAGTGGATTAGGAATCCTAGATAGGTTCATTGATGATTTCTCGTTATTCGATTCTACTCATATTCCTTTTTCCAAGATAAAGGAATATAATTCCTAGTATCCAACTTATAGGTATCATGAAATAAGATAGCGAATCCAATAGTCCGAGGTCAAAAATAATAAGAGAAACTATGAAAAGTACGAGCCAAATATTAGGGGTTATGAAGATATTAAATACAAAAGTTCCTGACTTGTCCGAGAAGACTGGATTTAAGAGGAATAGACCAATAGCGAAAACCACGTTCGCTGCAACGAATAGCATCATTAATCCGGTGTTAACCAATAAAGAAATAGAGGTGGTTTGGGGAATTAAGATTGTTGAGACAGCTGTAGTCACAGCAGCGATCGGAACTACGATTAGCCAACCTTGTACCAACCTCGCCTTAACAAATCTTCCGACACCGTTAGGTGTTTTTCGATATATGAAGAGAGTATCCTTTCCTCTGAGCGTCACATCGCTAGCCACAAACGCTGCAAGGAGTGGAAACAAGAATATGCCCATTATAAGGGCATCCTCAGGATAGTCAGGCTGCGTGAAAAAGATGGTTACCAAAACGAGTAAACCAACGGCATAGGCGATATACGAAAGGTTTTGTAGCCTTCGACCATACGTCTTGAAGGTAGATACTAAGAGGGTGCCAAAAGATCTCCCTCCACCAAGATATTTAATGGTTTTATAGAAAATACCGTCCGGTTTAACCCTTGAAGCTATAAAGGTGGTGGGTTCAAGGCTGTATGCACGATTAGCAGCTTTTACGCCCAACCAAAACACCGTTATAAAGAATGCTATAAGACCCCCAAAACGAGTAAAAGTCTCGAATCCCACGGCGGCGATGTTTCCTGGGTTGGATGCAAAGCCGATTATGACTTCTGCTCCCCAAGAACTAGGTAACAAACCAAGAATGGTTGTGACCAAACCACTTGTCCCAGGATCGGCAAGTGCTTCAAGCAAACCTCCGCCCATAATTGCATATAATACTGCTATCATGGGTAAAGCGATGATTAGGCTAAGGGCCTTTCCAATATCTTTTCCACGGGCTGTTTTTCCAAACTTTGTTCTAAGGATGGCAGCTATTACAGTGCCGATCCATAGAGAGGAAAAAAAAGTGATGATGAAGATCATTATTATTATCGCTATCTGAGCTAAATCCAGCCCCATAGGAGTTAGAATAGATGTGAAAAGGCCAATGATCACCACAGCAGCGATGGTATAGAAAGGCATTACGCCCAGAAACTCACCTAACAGAACATCGCTCGGCTTGACAGGAGATGCAAGAAAGATTTCTTGCTGCTCGGTCTGTACTTCCTTTAACGTGTTGCTGATTGGAATTATAATGAAATAAAAAAAGATCAGGAATAGTATTATCTGTACCATGGCTACAGCAGCTTGGGATAGTATGAAAGCGATAATGTCATCGATGAACATAGCGATGAATGCTGGAGCAAGAAAAGCCACATAAACCGCTAGTAGCCCTATAACCAGATAGGGGAAATAGGGTCTTATCTTCCGTATTCTACTTGTGCGGATGCGATATTCATTCCTTGCGATCAGAAGCCACTTAGGCACTAGCACCTCTCTGCTCCCTCCACGCCAATAGCTCCTTCTCCTCCACTCCCCCTGTTATAGCGATGAAAGCCCTTTCCAATGTATTCGTTTTTGTCTGATTAATGATTTCATCTATAGTGCCTAAAGCGATGAGTTTGCCTTGGTTGATTATACCTATTCTATCACATAACTCCTCCACGATTGGTAGAATATGGCTACAGATGAAGATGGTCTTCCCTACCTTGTCTGCTAATCCCTTTATCAGATCCTTCACCATTAGAGCAGCGCGGGGGTCTAGCATAGAGGTAGGTTCGTCAAAGAAAAGAATAGGAGGATCATGAATCAGAGCCGCTGCTATCAAAATCTTTTGTTTCATACCTCGGCTGTAGCCTTCAAGCAGGTAGTCACGTCTCTCATAAAGTCCGAATAGCTTTAGTAGGTCATCTATCCTTTCAGGCATAATATTTTTGGGAACATCGTAAAGGGCTCCCATGAACTCCAGAAATTCATAAGCGCTAAGCTTCTCGTATAATCCTGGAGATTCAGCAAGCAAGCCTGTGACTCTCTTCACTTCTGTTTCGTCTTTGAGGATGTCATAACCGTTCACGGAGGCTGTACCCCTTGTCGGCTTTATTATACAGTTTAACAAGCGAACGGTCGTTGTCTTACCTGCCCCATTTGGACCTAAAAGACCGAAAGTTTCTCCCTCATAAACTTCCAGATCTAACTCATCTACTGCCTTAATCTCACCACCCTTGCCATAATGCTTAGACAATGAATCAGTATGGATTACAACCTTCATAATCTCTCCATCTCTGACCGTCCTTTTTAATAAGGTTTAGGGAAATATTTGATTTATCTATTGTTATAGTCAAACAGATATATAAAATAGGTAAATGAGCCGTAATATACAATTACGAAGAATGGATTGGGATACTAAATGATTAAAATGCCTGACGGTGACCATTCTTTAACTCTATTCTTCAACCCTATTTGGAAAGCTCTCGCTCGGTATTTGACATATAAATGTGAAAAATGTGGACAAGAGCGATTGCTTTCAGCGTTTGAAGGCTGCTCATCAAGTCTTCTTTGTGAAAGTTGCTTACTAACATTAAAAGCTATAACACCTTTAATTCGTCTTTTATTCTTCAGTCTTAGAGTAGATGGTAATAAAAGAAAACGACTAATGAGAGACCCCCTTATCAAAAAATGCATACTTAGCGTGGTGAAGGGAATTGCGAATTTCGGAATAAGGTATCCACAGCCAACAGGTGCTCCAATAGTTATTGTTTGGAACTTTACTAACAGATGTAATCTTAACTGCTTACACTGTCATCAAGATTCTTCACCAGAGTCTTCTCATCAAGAACTAACTACTCTTCAAGCTTACAAAGTAGTAGATAATATGAGCGATGGAGGAGTAGTTATACTAACCTTATCGGGAGGAGAACCTCTACTTCGCAAAGATGTTTTTGATGTGATTAAAAGAGCTAATGACAATGGCATGTTATGTACAATTGCATCCAACGGAACTCTGATAACTCTTGAAGTAGCGAAAAGGCTTGCTAAGGTGGGTATTAAAAGGATAGAGATAGGTTTAGATGGTGCAACGGCTAAAACACATGATTTCTTGAGAAATAAACCTGGAAGTTTTAAATCAACTATTGAAGGAATAAGAAATTGTTCTTCTGAGGGCTTCGATGAGTTGGCCGTTACTATGACACTGCACTCAGAGAACGTTAATGAATTAGAAAAAACCATGGACCTAGCAGAGAGGCTTGGAGCGACTAGATTTTATCTAAACCGCCTTATACCTGCTGGTCGTGGAATAGAAGCATTTTATCTTGACGTGACTCCAAGAGAGAAGATAGAGGCTCTTGAAGTATTGTACAATAAGTTCTACAAGAGTGTAATAGAGGGATTCGGCATGCAATGTTATGCCCGAGGAATGACTTATTATTCTCGACTCGGATATGAACGTTCAAAAGGTAAAGTTTTCACAGTAAGTGAAGCCCTGTCAGGTCACGAAAAGATGTTTCAAGAGAAATTTGGAGGAGAAGTTTCCAAGATTGTGAAGAAGCTTGCAACGGGTTTCGGTGGATGCTCAGCTGGCTTAACTTATGCAGGTCTCACCACCTCGGGAGACCTAATTCCCTGCGTTCCTGCCCCAATAAAACTGGGCAATCTTCTTGAACAAAGCCTAGAAGAAATCTGGATTCATAATGAATTATTGAGTTATATTAGAAACCGAAAAGCGCTTAAAGGTTCTTGTAAAACATGTACATACAACGATATATGCGGAGGTTGTAGATACACTGCATTCATCACACATGGAGACTGGCTAGGACCTGATGCTTCTTGTCCTTTTGGCCCAAAAATCCAAGATGAATAAAAGGAAATCTTAGTAGAAGAAATGGTATAAGTAGAATGACATTTATCATTGTAAAATCTGCAGGGTTTTTCCCAAGTTGTTTGACTATCTTATTATTTTAAATTTTCATTTTTAGAAAAACACCTAAAATCTTATTAATAGAATCTGATACTACTCTACTACAATTGACTGTTGAAATTGAAAACATAAGAAAAGACATTCGGATGCATGTTGAGACTGATACAATGATGTCGAACGCTTGGCTACTTGTATATATCGCTCCCATCATCGCAGGTATTCTATTTCTATTTAGCATATTCTTCTACTTTGCTTTCACAGAGGTGATTATTGGTCCAGGACCAACCCCTATAGGTCCTTCATTATCGCTTCTGATGTTCACTATTTTATTACCTATAATAATGATAATTGCTTTTATAGTTTCTATAATACTCATTTACAAGCTTGTTCAGAGACGCAATACTCACTTTAAAAGACAGATTTTTCTCTTCGATGATATCATTGCTGCAGTTAAAGCAATAGCGGCAAAAAAAGGAGTTAACATAGATCTCGAGTTAGCGTCTTGTGAAAGAACAGTGAGGGAAGTTAGGGCTGAAGAAACCGAGAAAAGTGCTGCGCTTTGGGCTATTCTATCAGCAATCATATTCATTGCAGACTGGTATGTCCGCTACTTTCTGATGGGAGATTTCTACAAACATGAAAGAAGAGAAGATGGATTTTGGGAGGATATAAACAAAGCATTGAACAAATGTGATATAACGTTTTCAATACCCAGAAGATTGGTAACTTTGCCTAACAGAAGCTTTGTTCTCTATCTAATTCTTACAATAATAACTTTTGGCATATTCGGGATCTACTGGCTCTATGTCTTATTGAAAGATCCTAATGACCACTTTGAATATCATAACAAGATAGAAAATCAGTTTTTAAGCACTTTAGAATCTGTTACTATATAAAAAAAGGCAATCATTCATCAACACTATACTGAATGTCAAGGAGTTTGATTATCTTTTTAGCCTTGGCTCCCCCGATACCTTTGACCCTCTCCAGATCACGTACACTTGCTTGAAAGATATTTCTTATGGTCTTGAAACGTTTTAGGAGGCGTCTCGATAACTCATTTCCTACATTAGGTAGGCTTGATACAACGTAAATCTGCCAATCTTTCTCGGTCATTAGTCTCGGCTTGTGCTGGATATGTATACTCTTCACTAACTTTTTTTGAAGCCTTTTCGCAAGGGTGCATAAAACGTCAACTGTATGGAAGAAAGTTGGCGTGGTTATTATAGGTACACTCATGTCTACTTCGATTCTAAGAATAGCGCCCCAAAATGCCCCTGGATTCTTCATCTCTTCTAACTCTAGTCCGATATCTCCCTCTAGTATGACCAATGGCTTCAAGTATGCTTCTTTTAAACTATCTACTTGTTCGAAGAGTCTACCCGTATATATGGAGTTCACGAAGTCTCCAATGGTCTTTCTTTCAATTGCACACTCAGATGATATAACATAGTCGCCTGGAGTAATCATCCTTCTCTCTACATCCACGCCCCGCTGGAGAAGTAGTGCCAATATGTAGCCAGGTTCACGTGAATCAACAGTTATTTGGATACTATTACACCCTTTCATTATGTTATACGATTACCTATACTTTAAATTAAATTAAAATTACTTTCTCTTTATAATAAAGGAAGTGTTTTAGAAAGACAAAGAACATAAAGTTAAGAGTGAGAAATTCATTCTAGCATCATTTTTAATTTGCTTCTGAAATAAGGAGCCTTAATATTGAAGTCATTTATGCTTATCTCATACTTTGAAAAGATACTAGAATAAATCACATATCATCGGTATTACTTCGATTGATTCCCAATTTATAAAAATTTGAAAATTGATCTCCAAAAAGCTAAAATATTAGATGATTGGGATCGGAAGCCAAGGTAGGTGAATAATGAGTAAAAAAGAAGATAATCCCCACGATGCCTCCTTCGAGTATGAATGCGATTGTGGCAAGCATTTCGTCCAAGTTGGCAAAGCCGTATCACATGTCAACAAGTTCAAGGATCATCATCTAAGAAGAGTGACTGCATAAGAACTTAATAGTTCTAAAAGGAAAGTTATCATTAATTCCGCAATAACCCATTTTTTTATATACATACTAAGTTCGTATCGATTGATCTTCAACTTTCAGCTTTGATTTGTTTTTTATTTAATTCTATGAGTTAAATCCCTTTATTAACATTCAAGGCCGCCGCCGGGATTTTCGTATTTATATCGAACCCGGGCTAAGGGCTTTCTACATAGATCCACAGGCCCCTGTGCTACCACTGCACCACGGCGGCCATTGATACCGTAGTACTACAGGGTCAGTGAACTACGGCTTGAGAGGGACTAGACTTTAGGAGCTTTTAAAATGTTATGGATATACAAAAGTGTTCACAATACCCTAAAAATCAGAACTGTTATTTTCAGGAAAAAAATCTTAGCCAAACTTGCCTGTGATATATCTTTCTGTGAGTTCACTCTTTGGATTTAGGAATACATCTTTTGTCCTTCCGTACTCAATAAGTTTTCCTAAATATAGGAAGGCTACCATATCAGAAACCCTTGCAGCTTGTTGTAAATTATGAGTAACTATTACTACTGTGTAATTCTCCTTCAGCCTTCGTATCAAGTCTTCAATTTTTGTTGTTGCAGTGGGGTCGAGTGCGGAGCAAGGTTCGTCAAAAAGTATGACTTCTGGCTTCACAGCTAATGCCCTAGCTATGCACAATCTCTGTTGCTGTCCACCTGAAAGCCTAAGAGCTGATTCGCTCAATCTGTCCTTGACTTCATCCCAAAGTGCTGCTTCCATTAAAGCTTGTTTTACGTCCTCCTCAAGCTTCTCTCCATTAGTAATGTTATGAATTCTCAATCCATATGAAACATTCTCAAAGACTGATTTAGGAAATGGGTTAGGTTTTTGGCAGACCATGCCCACCCTTTTTCTAAGCTCAAAAACGTTCATCTTTTCGCTATATATGTCAATTCCATCAAGAAACACTTCTCCAGTTGTGCGGCATCCTTCGATAATTTCATTCATTCTATTTAAGGCCCTTATGAAAGTTGTCTTTCCACATCCTGATGGACCCATTATAGCTGTGACGCTGTTACTTTTTATAATAAAACTTAAGTCTTT
This sequence comes from Candidatus Methylarchaceae archaeon HK02M2, assembly GCA_024256165.1. Taxonomy (NCBI): domain Archaea; kingdom Thermoproteati; phylum Nitrososphaerota; class Nitrososphaeria; order Nitrososphaerales; family Candidatus Methylarchaceae; species Candidatus Methylarchaceae archaeon HK02M2. The sequence goes on along the minus strand of JAKLZG010000091.1, from coordinate 27,352 downwards.
AAGGATGTGTCTTTCAGAAAACCAAACATTTAGCTTTTTAATATTTATTTTATCTTTCACCATATAAGCGTTAGTTTCTTTCTTATCTTTCACTATTTTAACACTATTTGATAATTGAGCTGACTCATACAAATCTGATAAAAATCTTCTATAGCCTTTACTGAAATCACTCATATTTTATCTTTGCCTCCTAATAAGGTAATTTCTTAAAAAAAGAGCTCCTAAATTTATTATTAAAAACATAGTGATCAGAACAAGTGAAGCACCATATGCTCTATCAAAAGCGGCAGAAGTATGGCCTTGTGTTGCCAACATGTAAATATAAACTGGTAAAGAGCCAACGGCGTCGAATATCGAGATTGGTAAAAACGCTTCAAGTCCAGAGCCAGCCGTTAGTAAAACTACAGCGGTCTCACCTATCGCCTTTCCAATACCTAAAAGTACCCCCGTTATTATGCTAGGAGTTGCACTTTTCAAGACGACGTTCCATACCGTCTGCCATTTTGTTGCGCCAAGAGAAAGAGATGCTTCTCGATAAGATTTTGGAACTGCCCTTACAGCTTCTTCAGATACTCTGACCGTCCATGGAAGGATCATAAATCCTAATGCAAGACCACCAGAAAGTACAGAAAATCCAAAAAGGTAATGGACCAAAAAAGCCAGCCCAAACATTCCTATTATAATGGAGGGAATGCCTGCAAGCGTTTCTACAAAGAACCTTATTATCTTAGTAAAAAGGTTGTCAGATGCATATTCAGCAAGATATATCCCTGAACCTATACCGATAGGAGCGGCGAATAGCAAACAGATTGTAATGAGAAATAAAGACCCAACTATCTGGGGTAATATTCCTCCATATTCAAAACGATATGGTTTACCCGTTAAGAACTCAAGGCTTATCACACCTACTCCATTTACAAATACATAGAAAATTATCGATAGTAGGACGAACACAGATATAATACCAGTAATCCATAGAAAGATTTTTACTATCCCTTCTTTTGTTTGTTCGTTCATCGTTTCATCATCCCTCTTTGTATTGCAGATCTTGCCATCAAGTTGATGATGGCAACTAAAACAAACAAAACAACTCCTATCGCAAATAATGCATACTGATGTTGGGAGCCCCACTCTACATAACTTATCTCCATAACTATAGTTGATGTTAATACCCTGACACTATCTAAAATGGATGTTGGAATTATGGGTATGTTTGGGTTACCTATTACCATCAAGACTGCCATAGTCTCTCCTATAGCATTCCCCATGCCTAAAATAAGAGAAGCTAGTATTCCTGACTTAGCACTTGTCAAAGTTACGTTCCTGACTGTCTGCCATTTTGTTGCGCCAAGAGAAAGAGATGCTTCTCGATAAGATTTTGGAACTGCTCTTATCGCGTCTTCAGATATGGTTATTACATGTGGCAAAGTCATTATTGAGAGAATTATCCATCCAGCAAGAATGCATTCTCCTCTTCCTCCTAAATTATCCCTGATAAATGGAACGATCAACATCAATCCAAAAAATCCAAGCACGATTGAAGGAACTCCAACGAGCATCTCAACACTTGGCTTGATTATATTCCTAACCCAATTTGGAGCGAATTCTGCAAGGAAAATAGCACAAGGGACACCTATTACTAATGCAATCAAGACTGCACCAACTCCAACGATGATGGTGCTGATAATTATGGGCAAAATTCCAAATTCGTTATTGGATGGATGCCACGTTAAACCGAATAGAAAATCTAAGTTTATGGCAGACCATCCCTCGACTAACAAGAATGCAATTATAAACAACACTACAAGGATTGAAGAAGTTGCAGTAAAAAGTAGAATCTTTTCTATAATTTTTTCTTCTATGCCTTTAATTTTTCTTCACCTTGAACAAACACCTATTTCTTTAAAAAGAGGTTAGAAATTTTATTTCACCTTGATATATCCGAATTCTTCTACAACTTCCTGTCCCTCATCACTCAGGATAAAATCAAGAAAATCTTGTTCCAATGAACTAGGCGTACCTTTTGTTATTAGCCAAAGAGTTCTGATTATTGGAAAATCCTCGGAAAGGATGTTCTCAATATTAGCCTCGACACCGTCTATCGTAATTCCTTTTACCGTGGTATCTAGGTATCCTAGTGAGAGATATGATATAGCATTCTCGTCTGTTGCAACAGCTGCCCTCACTTCACCGTTATATAGTTTAACTAAAGCTTCTCCAGCTATCTCTTTTTCAAAGGGCTCCATAACAATTTCTTCAAATATACCCCTTGTACCAGAACCTTCTTCTCTTGTAATCAAATTAATCGGGGCGTTATTGCCTAAAACTTCGCTCCAATCAGTTATTTCTCCAGCGAAGATTTTCGCGATTTGTTCTAATGTTAGATCATCTATTGAATTGTTTGGATGAACAATAATCACTATAGTGTCTTTTCCGATAGCAACTGTTTGCAAGTCTGGCCATTTAGTTATCTCAGATATCTTCAAGTCTCTAGAAGCTGCTCCTATGTCTATGTAACCGTCTCCAACCTGCTGTATTCCCGTACCTGAGCCTCCTCCACTTACTGAGATTCTTGCATCTGGATTTTTTTCCATAAAGAGGCGGGCGCATTCTTGAGTTATCGGCAGTACTGTTGTTGATCCTGCGCAAATTAATCCTCTTGGTACCTGTGATAGTTGATATGCAACGACACCTATAACCACAATAGCCAATACAGCTATTATCGCATTGCGTTGCAAATTAAACCTCTGAGGCATCTTCAAAAGAGTAGAAATATATCTCTTACCTCAATATTCTATTTTATCTCTATTTCACTATATAATCTATATATATTAATTAGTCTTAAATATTGAAGTAAAACTATTATCAAAAGGCTTTTTTCAAAGCATTACAAAAAGAACATTTTATTAAAATAATATCAATATCCACCAACTATATGTTTCTTGAAAAACAATTAATAGATACTTGAGGAATATCTTATTTGGTCTTAATGGCGTTCAGCGTTCGTTCGACGGGCGAACTGACCTATTTCGGGATGACGATATAAGCGCTGTGCGCCAAGGAAGCCATTATTAATCTAACAATATTTATTAAATTCGGGCCGGTAGTCCAGTCTGGTAGTGACGCCGTCTTCGCAAGGCGGAGATCACGGGTTCGAATCCCGTCCGGTCCACTTTATTTTTACAAAAGAACAAAGATATTTTAGAAATATTAAGTTCCGTTTGATTGAACTGTCGATAAATTATCTTATATTTTAACGATGTCAAAATCATATAAATTGTACAATATCGTCATTTTATAATTGTGAATAATGGCTATGAAGGTAGTTTACCATGAGCGTTACTGCGAGGTTTATACACACGACCCTGCTGCTGAATCTGGTAGAATTGAGAGCATCCGTGAAGCTATTAAAGATCGATATGATTTCATCAGTGCGATACCTGCAACTGATGAAAATTTAAGCTCGATACATTCATCTAAACATATACGATTCGTAAAAAGCCAAAAAACTATCTATGAAGTTGCCTTATTAGCAGTTGGAGGCGCTATAAAGGCTGCTGAGATAACTATGAGTGGAGAGCCTGCTTTTGGACTAATAAGGCCACCTGGACATCATGCAAGTAGAGATTCAAGCTGGGGATTCTGCTATTTTAATAATTTAGCAATATCTGTTCAAAAATTAATTCAATATGAGATTATAAAAAACGTAGTAATTGTTGACTTTGATTTGCACTTTGGGGATGGAACGGACAATATATTTCGCACAGTTAATAATGTAAAATATTTCCATTTACCCTTTAACAAAAGTTTGGAAGCCTTAAACGATTTTCTCAGATCAGAAAAAAATTACGATATAATATCTGTCTCAGCCGGGTTTGATAGGCATCAGGAAGATTGGGGAGGTTTGCTAAGCACTCAAGATTATAGAATAATAGGTGAAATTCTTAAGGAGAATGCTGGAAAAAAATGTGAAGGACGGGTCTACGCTGTCTTAGAAGGAGGTTACAACCATAAAGTCCTTGGAAGTAACGTCCGAGCTTTCTTAGATGGCTTGAGTTAGAAGAATATTTGCATTTAAAAAGCAATTTTCTTTATAATAGGTGTAGAAATCCCTAAAGGCTTTTTTATGCGCCCGCATTATAACCAACTTTACCAAAGGAGACAAAAAAGAAATTATCGCTTAAAGGTTTTCTTTTCCTTGGCTTAGCTAGTTTGTCTTTAATCTTTTCTTCTAATCGATCCCAGATTTCCTTTACATCCGACTCGTATCCTATAGCAAAAACCACAATAACTCTGTATTTACCAGGATATTCCAAAGCTTTCTTTACTTTTTCTTCTTTCCAACCAGCCATCTGATGGACACGAAGTCCTTGGTGTTCAGCTTCTATTGTAAGGTTCATCACACTCAATCCTGCATCATACGCGTAATACGGAATATCGTTGTTTTTACAATCTTTATCAGGATCAGCCCCAACAGCAACTAAGTATGGGGCCTTCTTCGCCCATCCATTACCGATTGATAATGCATCTTCTAGATTTTTACGTGTCGAATCAGTTTTATGCACAAAAACGTAATTCCAAGACTGATTGTTAGCACAGGAGGGTGCCCACCTCGCAGCTTCAATAATTGCATCGATCTTTTCCTTTTCTACATCTTCTTCCTTGAAAACGAGGGCACTTTTACGTCTCTTTATTTCAGGAAGTATCTTCATATCGAGAAAATAAAATTAAAGGTATATAAAAAAATTATATTCATTTAAATGGCTCTTAAATGAATAATAATTTCCCCTACTTTTTTATGGTAGAAAATTAGTTAGCTATCTAATATCGATTAAGTATCAATCAACATCTTTTATCTTGCTAGCAATGAATATTGTCAATATTGTCGATTCTTCCATGCTTCTTTGCGAGCTTGAGAATTGCGATAGCCACCTGCTCTGCCATCCTCCCAAGCTTTCCTGGATCTTCACTATATCGCCTATAAGACCTATGTTGCTTGTAGCCAAGGTACACTTCCTTTATCCTGTAACCCATCATCTCCGTTTCTATTAACATTGTAACATCAATTCCCCAGCCGTCGGGTAATTTTCCATTTAACATTTCCTGCCATACCTGTGTCTTAGCTGCTACCTCTCCAGTTAAAGGTTGATCGAAGTGGGAAATTTCTGGGAAGAATACCCAAAGGAGTCTTTTTGCTACAAGTTTTGTTACGGCAGCATCTCTAGGGGCCCTGTAGTAAGAGCCTCGGGTCATATCGAATCCGTCTACGATGATGCCGTCTACAAGCTTATCGACCCATTCACTCGTAAGGTTTTCTAGGTCAGCGTCCATAAAAAGAACTATGTCAGGGTTTTCCTTCAAAGCCGCTTGTAGGCCAGTCTTCATGGCTAGACCCTTGCCAGGGTGTATCCTTCTAGGAGATATAACGACCTTAACTCCAGCTTCTTCTGCTATATCCCTAGTTTTGTCTGTAGAATGACCATCTGCTACTATTACAGTTGGATGGTACTTACTCTTCTTTACCGTCTCTATACATTGACCTATAGTTTTATCTTCATTTTTAGAAGGAAGTATCGCTATCACTTTTGTCTCTTCTTGGGCTTCTTCTATCGCTTTTTCTACCTTTACCGCTTCTTTAGATTCTTTTGGAACTTTAAGCATTTCCGACTCCATATTTGACGAATAAATTTTTATTTTTTTTTCCAATACAAAAGATTGATTATAAGGGATAGGATAATAAACTTAGTGTCTTCATGTGGAATTTATTGTGGTCCTTATCCATCTTATGGAAAAGGAACATACTTTGGTTGTAAGTTAAAGGATAGGATCAAACTTATAGGTAGAATTATAAAATTTAATATTATTTTGAAAATAATGATAAATTTCCTTGCAAAACCCATGTTCGTTTACAAGATAACGTAATAAGAATTTTTTTATATAAAATTCATTTTACTTTATATAGGTGAAAAAATTCTGCCTTATTGTAGTAAATGCGGAATAAAGTTAAAAGAAGACGATAAATTCTGTCCTACTTGTGGTTCCCCAGTTACTAAAGTGGTTATAGAGGAAATGTCGGTTTCCTCTGACAACCTTATTGAAAAGGTTAAGGAGTTACTTCATGAGGGAAATGTCAATAGGATAATTGTTAAGGATGACAAAGGGAAGGTATTGCTTGAAATACCTGCTACTGTCGGAGTTATCGGCGTTCTGCTTGCTCCTTGGCTCGCTGCTTTAGGTGCTATAACTGCTTTAGCTACAAATTGCAAAATAATTGTTGAAAGAAAAGAATAAAGTTACTTGTTAACATTTGAAGGTTTGGAGAAAACAAAATCCTGTTCCAAGACCTTCAAAGATTGGTCCTCCTACCACGTAAATATTAAATCAAAGGCGAAAAACGTGCTCCTCCCCCTCCTCCGCCAAATCCACCACCTCCACCGAATCCACCTCCACCGAATCCACCCACACCTCCACCACTAGTTTGTATTGGTGTCGATATTACAGGGTGGAAGTAGATAGGGACATAGCTCAACATAGCTACTTCCGGAATGTTGATCTTGAGCGCTTTCATAGCATTCGCCACCTTCTGGCCAACGCCCAATGCTGTTCCGTATACCAGCCATTCTCCCCACATAGATAGATCCTCGGTTGCATACTTCTTTATCTGGGCAAGGTCTGAGAGGAAATTCCTGAAAGAGTCCCACTCCAGTTTCTCCTTGTAATAATCTCCCTTCCATTTACCGAAGAGGGTCGATGGGAAAATAACTGCAACGATTACCTGTATCACTCCAACTGCGGATAGGGCAAGCGGTTCTGTTAATAGATACGAGACAGAAGGAGCAGAAAGCATCAGAATTAGCGATGCTAACAGAATACTAGCAGGTACCAAAAGAAGACGGGCTACTCTTCCCCTTCCACTGACCGTAAACTCTGAAGCTGTTCTCTTATCAATAAATTTGGTCAAACTCTTCAATTCATCCTTGATTGAAAGGAGTTCTGGATCAACACTAGAGGATTTTTTCTGATCTTCTAGGAGTCTTTCGACATAATCTGTTTCGAAAACGCCATCTCTCGATTTACTCTCAAGGAACCTCAGAACTTGATGTTCGTATCTATCATCGCTCCTTGAGTCTATAACTTGAATCGTCAAACCTTCATTTTTAGTATTTATTTTAATCTTACCCTTCAAGTGTAGATCCAAGAGGGTAGCGTAGAAACCATCTTCATCGAAGTCCAAAGCATCTTTTTTGAACAATAAGTTAACCATCCACGATTTTCTTAACCGATTGGGTATTGTACTAAGATATTCAGGTACTACAAAATCCTTTTCTCTACCAAAATAAAAGTAGATTATAACTAATATGAGAGGGATTATAAAGACCAAAAGTAGAGATGCATACCCTAATGCCAAAGCGAGATCGTACTGGAGAGAGTACCAAAAGTTAGCGTTGACGGTCGTTGATCTGACATCATTGATTTCGTGTGAGAAACCATCTATAAGAGTAATGGCATCTCTGTCCAATAGCATTTCTATCTCTATAAGTTCATCCTTTGCAGCACTTCCTTGGATAATCTTTTTATCATTCAAATTAGATACCTGCATCAAGGGTGGGTGAGGATAAAGTGCCTCGATGTACCCTGCGTTTTCTATAGTGAGAATCACTTTTCGGTATGGTAAGTGGTTTGAAGCTAGCTTGATATTAAGATGGCATAACTCGCTGTCGTACTCTATTGGCGGATGTAATTTGAAAACATATTCCACAGAATAGGTTCCTGAACTAAAATAATAAGGATTGAATACCCCTGCTTCATTTTCCTCGGCTAACCAACTGATGGTATTATAATTTTGGTCTCCCCCTTCAGTGAAAATCTGAACATTACCAAGATGATCCTTTGCATATGAGATTGTACCATCCGGCTCATTCACTTTGAGTACTTCTATGTACGGTTCGTCCAAGTCACTGAATGAAAGAGGCGCCTCCCAAAACCTGTAAAGCATACGATACTTATTGGATACTCCAATATTGTATGTGTATCTTTCTACGAGAGTCCCGTTAAGGTACAGAGTGGCTTGGTATTCATCAACCACAACCTCTTCAATAAACAAAGACTGTGATAAGTAGTCTATAATAACAAATCCTGCAACCCCAATGAAAATAGTTAGAAAAAAAAGGGTTGCTATCTGTTTTTTTTCTAACATTGATATTCTCAGAACTCTATCGTTGGCGGTCTCGTTATCTCCTCTTCGAACTTTAGATAATTTAATTTAATCATACCTATAATCCTCGCAACAAAGTTAGACGGGACTGTATCAGTGAGTATATTAAACTCTTGGACTATATTGTTGTATGTGTACCTCTGCCTTGCGATCTCGTCCTCTACCGACTTAACTGCTCCCATCAAATCGGTTACGGTGCTTGAGGTCTTCAGATCGGGGTAGTTCTCGGCCACTGCAACAATATTGCCAAGGATCTTTCTCGACTCGCGATCGATCTCCTGCAGTCCTGCGGCACCTGTTTTAAAGACTTCTGTTCTTAGATTTGTTACTTTCTCAAAAACCTCTCGCTCAAACTTGGCATAGCTTTTAACAGAATTAAGCAATTGTTCAATCATATCGAGCCTTTTCTTCATGGCAACCCTTATCTGTCCTAATGTTGCGTCTGCAGAGTTCCTAAGCCTATAGAATCTGTTGTAGATGAAAATAAAGTACAATATTAGGCCGACAAAGGTTAATACAACAATAATCAGCAATATCCATTGGATAAGATCCATCAATGTATTTCATTTTAGATGATCTTCATAAACTTTTCTTAAAATAAGAGAGTGCCTTTTTAAGTATTCCTTTAAATAGAAAGGAAGATGGAGAGATCTTTTATTAGTTCCCAATTCAAGCGGGCCGGCGACATCCTTCGGAAAGGTGCCTCAGAACAGATAGTAGACTATAGGAGAAAGTTTGACTCTATCAAAGACATCTATGATAGTTTTCTCCAGGATTTGATTAAGAAGGATTTCAGCTTTAAAGATGTGGCTAAAACAGCTGAGACTTTCTTCGATTCAAGGAAAGTTGGTTTCGCCGCAGTGGATGGTACGGAGTATACTAGACCCATGTTTGACCTAGTTATCTTTTTTGGTGGATCCTATGCATCAAAGGGAACAATCGAGTTTGGAGACAGTGAACTGGAGCTAGAATATTCCACAACCCAGTTCTCGAAGGAGGGGGTTGGGATTTCAAGTTGCGTTCCCATGTATGTGAACGAGGTTGTAGAAGCGGAACAGGCCTTTATGGAACTAGCCAGCGGTGCAGGGTTGACGGTTGCAAGACCACTGACAGATGAGATGGTGATCAACAACTCATCCATCGCCAACTGGATAATGACCTTCAGCGAGTTCTATTTGGCCTATAAACTGGCGAAGGATTCCTTGGGCAAAGTCAGGATTCTACTTATGGACCGCAGCCTCAGTAATATGCAGAGTAGCCTTGTCTACGATACTCGGCGTAGAAGGCTTTGGAACACCTGCGCTATCCTTGGATTTGATGTAGACGGTGTTGAGGTTGATATCAACGACTTGGCATATAACAGGCACAGGATAGTGAATTCTGCTCTCCACCTTCCACCCCCCAGAGGTGACTATCTGCGATACTCTGTTGCCTACCTATTGGAGAATATTGGGCCTCTTGATCTAGATGGGATCTGTACAGAATTGAGCATAGATTCTAAGGATAGGCGAAAAAGGGTTACGCGGTTTATATCTCGATCATTAAAAGAGGGTTACCTCCAAGAGAACAGAGGAATATACAAGGTAGCTTCCAAATATAAGAATTCATGGGATAGAGTAAAGGGCTTGGTTGAGTCGGTTGGCAGGCAGCTGTTCGAGGCCGACTCCTCTAGGAATCCATTGCAAGTAGAGAAGGATGGAGCGAAGTGCTGGCTTACGACTTTAGACATGGCATTCCTTTCCCTCTTCAGCCTCTATATGTTAGTTGAGGAATGTTGGAAACATCGTATCCTCCTTTTAGGAATTACAAAGGATACGGTAGCTAGAGATTTTAAAACCCATCTGATCCCTGTCTGCCTAAACGAGAAGATATGGAGCTACCCTTTGTCCCAAGAAGATTTAGATGAAGCCCCCAATACAGATCGGATGTTGCTTCAGTATGTGAGCATCTATAATTATGAAAAGCTACCTACTCCATGGAGCCTCATCGAATACGATTCCGCCTTCCGTATGATCATACCTGAGCTTGAGAAAAGAAGACCTGGATATGCAAGTGGCGCTATACGCAACAGAATCAGTCCAGAAAGGACATTTCTAAAGACGTATATCCAACTTTCTGAAGCTAGGTCTGATCCAAGACTTAGGAGTAATGTTCTCTTCATGGATCGATTAGTATATCCTGAATATGATCTGAGGGAGGATGTGTTGGTTAGGTTTAAGCAGTGTTATGGTGGGGCTGTTGAGCCAGTTGAAGCGATGTTATATAAGGATCGAGGAGTTGTTAATGAATTGCAGAATATGATCGTGGTTATGTTGAAGGCGATGACCAATTCTAGCATCCCTGAGGTCTTCGGACATAACATGCCATTATTCATCGCGGATAAGGTTGCCAAATGGCACAATAGTGAAATTAGGAGGATCGTTAATTCCACTGGCATCTGGATTGCCAATAATCCGGATTTGAGGAGGTTTGTATTTTACATGAGTACTTTCCGTGAGAGGAGGAGTGGTCTTGAGTCGGGTAGAAGAGAAACTTAAGAAATATTTCACAGATTTTGATGGCAAGTTTGATGCACAGCTAAGCAAAGTCTCAGTGAGCCAAGTGGAGATGGATGAAAGATTTGGAACCTCATCCCCTTATTTGTGTAGGGTGAAGGCCCAGTATTGTAGGGAACTACTTAGGCTGCTTGACGATGGTATGCTGCTTGCCGTTAAAAACTTTAGGTCCGATGACCGAAAGGAGAAATATACACTACTAGAAGTGGTTCGGTTTTGGCCAGAGCACTTCGGTTTGAGAGGTGTTCGGGATTATCAGTATTTCCCGATGCAATTTGAGGTGATACAACAATCCGTCCAAGATTGGGAGATGAGCGATAAGACGATGATGATGATCCAATTGACGGCTATCCCAATTAATTACGACCTTGTCTTGGAAGTTGATAAGAACCCTGACTTTGAGAGAGGTTTCTCATATCCTATTGTGGGTAATAGGGCCTATATCTTGAACAAGGAGATGATCAGGAGCATGTACAACCGTGAAATCCCTGAGGCACTTTCCTGTGAGGGAATGGAAACCTGTGCAAATGCTAGAAAGGACCCGAGGCTTGGGACTATTAAGATGTTTGAGGCTGCAGGGGAGAATATTCCACTCTACGTAAACTATGATTCTTTAATTCGCTATCACTTCGGGATTTTCGCCTTCACAGGTGGGGGAAAGAGTAATTTGCTTTCTAACGTTCTGAGAAGAATCCTTTTACACAAAAGCAGTGTGAAGGTTGTTATTTTCGATATCTCATGTGAGTATCCATTCTTATTGATGGATGTCTTTGCAGACTCCTCCATCTCTTCTAAGATTATATTGGAGAACGAGGTTCGTAATGATAGAGAGTTCTACAACTCTGTGGTAAAGCCGAAGGATTATGAGGCTGATACGAGAGTGATTGAAGGGATGACCAAAATCTTCAACCTTGGCAGAGTCTCCCACCTGTGGAGGGGCAGGAGGAAGGTTCCCCAATTTGTTGAATTTCTGGCTGACATTGAGAGATTGAAAGAAGGGAATGTGAAAAATCCTAACTATGTTGAGGCGTTGAGCGATATCGAAGACTTAGTCTTGGGTTACATGGAGGAAAAGGGCCTTAAAGAGGGCGATGAACTCACGGAGGAGTTCATAGAGGCCTTGATTAAGGTTGCAAAGGATGTTGCTGAGAGTTTCCGTGTCCACGAGAAGAGTGCTCTGTATGGCTGGTTCCAATCTAGGGATAAGATGAGGAGGTACTTCGAAGATCGATCTCAAGTAATAGGCGAGGGTTACAGTCTTGAAGGGGTAAAGAAGCTACTTGAAGGGACTACTCAGTTAGTCTGCATCTCAATAAGTGAGGCCAAGACCATAAAGCGCTTAGTCATCGAGTTAACACATGACTTGTTAATAAAGAGGAAGAGAGAGTTCAAGGTGGAGCCATATATCCTCTTCGTCTGGGACGAAGCCCAAGAGTTCGTCGCCAATCCCTCTAATGTAACTGGAATCGACAAATTGTGTAGTCTTGAAGTGGAGCGTTTGCTGAGGCAGGGGAGAAAGTATGGACTTGGTGGATGCATAGCAACTCAAAGGATTGCATATCTAAATACGAATGCATTACAACAACTTCATACCTACTTTGTGAGCACTCTTCCTAGACCTTATGATAGAGGCTTGATAAGCAACACCTTCATGATTGATAAAACAATCCTCGAGAAGACTTTGGAGTTTGTACCAGGTGAATGGTTGCTGTCAAGCTATTTAGCAACAGGTATGGCAAATGTACCCATATTTATGAAGGCAGATAATGCAGAGGTCGAGATCGAGAATTTCTTAAATATAGCATTTATAAAAAAATGAATTTATAAAAAATGAATTTAGTTTCAATACTAAACTGTATAACTTTATTGATTGAAACACCGCTAAAAAGGAAATAAATTTTTATGATTTTACATAGTTGAAAAGCTTTTAGGTGGGTTACTTGAAAATAAGGAGGAGAATAAAATGGATGATGATATTCTATCGCTTGCTATTATCCTCTTTTTAGTAATCGGAGTTATGAGTTTCTGGGTGATTTTTCAAATTAACGTACTCTTTGGGCTAATTTTTGGCATTATTTTTGGTTATTTGGTAGTAACTGTAATGTTAGATTGGATAAATAAATTAGAAAGATAATAAATTGCTTTTTCAAAGGTTAAGAATAATCCTAAAATCTGAATTCTCTATTTGGCTTCCTTTTTATCTACAATTTTTTAAAGAGCTGTATTTATAGGAGATGTTGAACATGATATCGGTCAAAGTAACAAAATTTGGCTTGTTTTTTAAGAGATATAATACTGATGTTAATATCCAAATACCAGATAGAATAGATGTTAACAGTATCTATGATATAGCCAATGATTTAAGTTTCTTTAACAAGGTTCCTAAGCCAAATGAGGTCATATTTAATTATGTAGGAGGTATCAAAAAAAGAGTTGCAGGAAAGAGATTTTCGATAAAAGAGTTAATGCATATAGATTTTAAAGGTTTTTATCTCTCCATTCAAACAGATATCTCAAATTATAAGGGCTACGGGCTAACTCATAAGGGTGTTTATTATAAGACCGAGTACAAATTTTTCCCAAAGGAAATAGAATATAAGGTAAGAAGTAAATACTATGGATATTCTCTTCATCCTTCAAAATTAAAAGATACTTTAGAGACAATAGGGTACAATTCTAATGTAGAGAAATTTAGATTGTCGATTAAGCATTTTGATGGGAGCCTGTTTATGAATGAGATTATGGACTTTGACTTTGAAACAAACCCTGATTTTGTTAGGATAAGAATTAAGGGAGCTAGGCAAAAAGAACCTAAAATTCCAAAAAATTTCTCTTATTTTGAATTAAGTAAAAATATTTTAAAAAGAATTCGATCAAACTTAGATTTAGAAAGGAAAGTCGATGACCTTATCCTAAAGGAATCAAAAATGATTAGATAAGTAGATAACTTTCTACTGTAGGGTCATCTAAATTTGGTGGAATGAAAGTTAGCAAATTAGTCGTTTCCCGGATGAAAAATTCATAACCTTCGCTTTATTTAACGATCATATGAAGATACTTGTAATGGGAGCAGGAGCGATAGGCTCTACATTCGGAGGTTTTCTATCAAAATCACAAGATGTGGCCTTGATAGGTAGGAAACCGCACATATCCAAGATCAATAAGGAGGGTCTTAAAATATCGGGGATTTGGGGTGAGCATATATTCAAGAATCTCCATGCTTTTACATCTGTTGTAGAATGTACTGAGCTTGCCCCTTACGATCTCGTTTTGATTACAACAAAGTCTTACGATACCGAGGATGTTGTGATAAAAGTATTACCATTGATAAGTAAAGACAGCCTCGTTGCATCAGTACAGAATGGCATAGGCAATGAGGAAATAATTGCCAAGATTGTCGGAAAAAATAGAACAATGGGAGGTATGGCGATCTTCGGTGCTGTTCTAGTTGAGCCTGCGCACGTTCAAGTTACAGTATATGCGAGTGAATGCCTCTTTGGAACTCTTTCGAGGAATATGAAAAGATCAAAAGCGGTTGCAGAGATGGTTTCCAAGTCTGGCATTCCTGCTTCCCCAACAGATGATATAATCCGAGAAAAGTGGATGAAGGTTTTCTATAACATTGCCTTGAACCCCTTATCAGCTATCTTAAAGATTCGATATGGTAAATTGGGGGAATATAAGGAGACGAAAGAGATAATCAAGAGAATGCTCAAAGAGGCTTTTAACGTTGCAGAAGCTGAAGAAATAAGACTAAAATTTACTTGGGAAAAATACTTTCATTATCTCATCAAGAATCAATTGCCGCCAACATCTGAGCATAAAAGTTCTATGCTCCAAGATATTGAAAAGCACAAGAGAACGGAGGTGGAATACATGAATGGAGCAATTGTCAGATTAGGAAAAGTTCATAGAATTAAGACACCTGTAAACGAGACGATCTACAATATAATCAAGACTTTGGAAAGAATGAATGAAATGCCGATTTTCGAATAAATCTTAACAATCTATTGGATGTGCCGTCCCTTTATATAATAAACAAGAACTAAAATATGATTAAAATTTTAACCCTTTCTATTGTCTAGTTTAATAATGATATTTTACTAACTAGAGATTTTAATAAAAAGAGGGGAAGACTGACAGAACCATCAGTCAACTGTACTACTTTTATAATGTAGCTTTCTCTAGCTTCTCGACGAAATCAGGGAACATCTTGCTTAATGGATGATCTTTATTCAACGGCATTTTGTATTCAAAGTTAGACACAGTAGCAGCCATTGCGTCTATTGCTGCACATGCAGGGATTACCCAAGGGGCAGATTCTATTATCCCATATAGCAGAAAATCTGCTCCAAAAGCAAGAGGCACTACTTGAACGCTTGCCTCACAAGCTTTGAATACATCTAGACCCCACTTCTCTTTTGGCATCTTCCAAGTCGTAGTGGCGTTCCCTGGGGCTCCGCCTGCTGGTAATCCTAATTCATCCTTTACTAAACTAACCGCCTTGCAACCTACTCCCATGCTAGGAATGTAAGTAAATAGGGTTACGTCAATTATTGGCATCGTAACTCCGGCATCTTCTTCTGCAACCTTCAATAGACCCTTTTGTTCTGAATCACCTTTTAGAATAGAGATAACACCATTAGCGCTTCGATTCTTAACATTATATGCCAATATTATTGAGGAGTCAATCTTTGCTGCTTTTATTGCATCCATTTCTTCTTTCTTTGGGGGGGGTAAGGGCATTATACTATTATATACAATCCTATTAGATAACCCAGCTTCAGAAATGTATTTGAGTCCTTCAAGTTTGATGTTGAGTTTCCAAGCATCGAATAGCATGGGTACATCCGTAACACTTGCAACGAAATCCAGATACTTTGGAATTTGTTCAACAGAAGTACATACTACATCTAACATAGATTGTAGACCTGTTTCGTCACAGAGGGTATCTTGCTTATTTATGAGGGCCTCTGCTGCCTTTTTATCGAAATCGCCCGTCTCTTCATCCCTTACGATTTTATGCTTCTCATAGAAGATGGTCCCAACAAGTACCTTTGGATTCTCTCCTGGTTGTCCACCAATCGTCACATTCCCTATCTTGAAGATTTTTTGTGGAGATTTAAAAAAGAGCATAATTAGAGAAGCAGAGCTTCTTGTTTATTTATCTTTCTAGGCTTCCTCTCCTTTATCATTTTCAGAGCATCATCAATCTGTTTACATTTCTTTTCTGTACGAACAAAAGGTCTTATTGCTCTCAAGAACCTTTCTTGGTCATGGTGTAAGATGCTTATGTAAGGTGTTGCTGGTGGATAATCTCTTATCGGACATCTCCTAACTATCTTTTCTCTCTTTAGAACATTGCATACATCATTCAGCACCCTTTTTTCACTCTGTGTAATCGATATCTTGACCTAATATCTGAAAGAAAGACAGCTTTAACTGCTTTAGATTATGCTTACTGTGAAACTTGTGATAAGTTTTCTACTATACTTATCTTTCTAAGATAGGTGTACATGAAAAAGGATTAGAACCTTCTATTTACGAAGCTCAAATGGGATATGGTATTACGTTGATAATTTTACAGTATATGGCAAACAAATTCGTTTGAGTTGTATTCAAGTTAATATCATTTAAGAAAACATTATCTGAATTCAATAGGAGTTAAACTAAGGTTAAATAAAACTTTGTATTTTCCTTTTAATATAATTGATAGATTTTTCTTTTTTACTTTTGTTCTCGTCTAAAGTTTAACTCATCTTCTATTTTCTTAACTCGCTTTTGTTTTATCCAATATGTTGCATTCTTAAAGAAAAGCAATATAGGGATATACTTTAATAAATAATGTGATGGAAATTTTTAGCTTCGATCCATACTTATTCTTTCAAGCTTTTTTTCTACTCTTTACTATCCTAGATGCGGTGGGCAATACTCCCATTTTTATCTCTTTAACAGCAGATATAGCTGATAAAAGACGGAAGATAATAACCGAGTCTGTATTTATTGCATTCTTAATACTCATCGTATTCGCTTACTTGGGTGGGTTCATCTTTCAACTCTTAGGGACCACAATTGACGATTTTAAGATCGCAGGTGGAGTAATACTCTTCCTTATAGCATATGATTACTTGAGAGGGGAGAGATCCAAGGTTAAAAGCATAGATGGAAGAGAAATAGCTGCATTCCCACTCGCAACCCCGCTCCTTGCGGGACCTGGCGCAATATCAACGGTCATGATTTTAATGAACCCTCCTTACGGTCCTCTTATCACATCTGCTGTAATAATATCCAACTGCATACTTGCATGGATAATCCTTATTCAAGGTAAGTTCATTCAAAACATATTAGGTCAAAATGGCACGCGAATCTTCACAAGGATTATGGGCTTGCTAATAGCTGCTATAGCTGTAACTTTTGTTAGGGAAGGTATCATGGCGATCTTTGGTTAACGACACTAACTTGAAAAGATAGATCATTTTATGAAAATTATAGAAATATTATGACTCAATATATTTGGCGATGAGTTTCTCAAGACCTCTCTCTCCAATTGCACCTACTGCAATATCACTAGGCTTTCCATCTTTAAATACCATAAAAGTAGGTATTGAAAAGACCTGGTATTTTGTCGATATGTCTCTGTTTTCATCGACATTCAATCTACCGAAGATTATCTTCCCATCATATTTCTTTGCTAAATTCTCAAAAGCGGGAACCATATACAAGCATGGGGCGCACCATTCTGCCCAAAAGTCCACAATTACCGGCTTATCCGAGTTTATCACTTGATCAAAGTTTTCTGTAGTAAGATTCAAAGGCATTGTAGTTTCCACCTTACCAATACTCTCCTTTAAAGACTTTGCCTTCTCTTTTAGGATTCTTTCAAGCTCTGGGTCGGACATGTTTGAAAGTGTTAAAATCTCATTATTTAAAGATAAAGATTGTAAGTTCTGATATATCGTGGTGGATGTTAGCTAGTCGCTTGATATACACCTCTCCGTTTCTTTAAAGTAAGTTGGGTGGACCAATTATAAATCTAATAAGAATCGGAGGACAACCCCTTCCGAATCTTGCTTTATATCCATCATATGATAAGTTACAGCTTTGACTTCAGTTTTGGGCTTATGCTTGCTGATATTAAGTTCCTCGCCCTTTACAATCCCTTCTAACTCATAGCTCCCTTCTTTTTGATATATCTTTACAGTAAAGGATGAGTAGACCTTGTTCTCAGATGTAACTTTAATAAGCAACTCCTCCAACCAGTTATAAAGAAGGTTCTCCAAATCTAAACCATGAGTTTTAATGAACTCTTCGATCTTATCATCGACTTCATTGATATCGATCATTGTATCGATCAAAGCCATGCCAGCGCTCTCGAAGGCTTCCTCTAAAGAAGTTCCATAAGCCTCAATAAATTCATCTCCCATATGTTCTAGGAAGGTGTACCTTTTTTTAATTGACAATATCCTTTAACTTTGTATATTATATGAAATAAAAGGTTCACTGTGACAACATATTATCCTAAGATAAATTTAACTTTTAAATGTCTATTTTCTTCAGGTTATTTATAACTAACCTTTCCAAAGTCCTAGAGCTAAACCTACGAGAAACGTAATTGTTGAGTATGGCAATAAATTAAGTAAGCTTCCTGCTTCCCATATCTTCGGCAAGTATTCTATAGCTTTTTGCATAACATCTTGTACACTAGGTAGCATAATGTATCCCACTGCTCCTAAGATCAGGACCAAAGCTAAAATTATAAGTGCTAGTTTTATTGTTTTTTTAATTATGATACCGACTAAGAATCCTATTATAAATGGTATTGCGATCGGGACAATCCAAGCCCATTCCATATTTAACCAAAACGAAGAGTCTATTATATTACTTTTACTTCATTAATACGATCTGTGGGAGAACCGTATAGTAATTAACTTTTAAATCCCAAAATATATTAAAAATTCAATGAAGTCCTAACTAAAGGTAGAGTTACTTAAGATATCTTGCTACCTGACCTCACTTGCTTATCAGGATGGAGGATTGAGATGTTAGAATCATCCAATGCAGCCAATATCATCACTTCAGATTCCAATCCAAAGATCTTCCTTGGCTTAAGATTAGTTACTACAGCTACAAGTTTTGATTTAAGTTGTTCCGATTCATATCTATCTCCTATGGCAGCTATAGATTGCTTCGTAGCTTCTCCTAAATCTATTATCAACTTCATGAGATTCTTAGACCCAACAACCTTTTCTGCATCTACAATCTTACCCACTTTCATATCTATTTTAGAGAACTCTTCAAAAGTTACTTGAGAAATATTTATCCCTCCTTCTTCCGAATTTTATCAAGCTTCTTAATAATTTCTTCCTTTTTTATCTTCTTGAATAATGGATGAAAAATTCCAATATTCATTGGATAATTGAAATCAACATTCGCTTCCGACCAATCAACATCTACTAATTTATTTTTCATTCCTAGAAAAACCCATATTTTCTCAGCAGTACTCGGGATTATCGGACCAAGTTCTATTGCCAAGGCCTTGGATATTCTTGCTACTACATAAAGAGCTTCGTATGCTTTTTCTGGGTGAGATTTGATAGTCTTCCAAGGTTCTGTTGCATTGAGATATGCATTGCCCTCTTCAGCCTGATCTAAAGTGAGCTTTACAGCCCTTTGAATCCTAAATTTTTCATATAATTCATCTATCTTGTCGTGCCTTGTACTTATTTGCTGGATCATGTTTTCTCCTTGCTGGCTGATTTTTGGTCTTTTAGCTATCCTACCACTCATGAACTGCTGTATAGCTGAGAGAGTTCTATTGATGAAGTTACCTATCTTATCATTAAGTTCGCTATTTACCTTCTCCTCCAATGTTTCATAAGTGAAGTTGACATCCCCACTCTCAGGTCTGATCGAAAGTAGAGAATATCTCCAATAATCGACTGGCAAGATTTTAAGAGCTTCATCTATCCATATGCCTATTTTTCTACTCTTTGAGAACTTCTTACTATTGAATAAGAGGAACTCTGTTGCATCGACTACAGCGGGGAGAACATAATCCTTCTTCGATGCGAGAAGGAGACTTGGGAAGATGATTGTATGGAATGGTATGTTATCCTTGCCTATAAAATATGATGTCTTTGTATCTGGATCGAGCCAATATTCTTTCCACTTTTCTTTTTCATTCTTTTTATCAAAGTATTCTATAACAGCTGAAACATAACCAAGAACTGCTTCCATCCATACGTAGATCGTCTTTTCTTCAGCACCTGGGAATGGAGCAGGTATCCCCCATCCAGTATCCCTTGTAAGAGATCGGGGCTTCAATCCTTCCTCAATTAGACTCAAACTAAAACTTGCAGCATTTTCGGACAATTCTTTATTATTCAAGATATGCTGTTTTACCCTCTCACTGAGTTTTGGCAGATCGAAATACCACTGTTTTGTCATTTTAATCTCGGTAGGACCATTGCAGATGGCACAGTATGCAGCTATCAATTTTATAGCATCTAGAGGCCTGCCACAACTATCGCATTGATCCCCTCTTGCGTTAGGAGCACCACAGTTCGGGCAGATTCCTTCCACAAATCTATCTGGTAGAATTTTGTCATCCTTGGGGCAGTAGTGCATCGGCTCCTCTTCTTCAAATATGAATCCGTTTTCGTATATCTCCTTAAAGTGGTTTCTCACAAAATCTATATGTATGGGGTTCTCCGTCCTTGTATAATTATTATACGATATATCCCACTTTTCGAATAGCTTTTTTATGTATATATGGTTAGCATCTGCAAACTCTTTTACAGGAACTTTTTGCCTTATCGCCTCTATCTCTACTGGCGTCCCATGTTCATCAGAGCCAGAGACGAAGATTACAGAATGACCCTTCATTCTGAGATAGCGTGCTATTACATCTGCTGACAATACTGATCCTATGAGGTTACCAAGATGCGGTATGTCCGAAGAGTATGGCCAAGCTGACGTCACTATCCATTTTGCCAAGATTTCACCACTAAATTGATAATTATGATTTTGATTCTTATAAAAAATAAAAATATTCTCTCGACAGTTACAATCAGGACTTTAGAAAGATATTTTCAAACTTTCCATTCACTTGAATATCTTTTTTGCTCATCAGTAATTTCGTCAACTTTTATACCCATGGCTTCTAACGCATTTTTAGCTACTTTCTTATCTATACTCTCAGGCACATCATAAACTTTGTTTTCCAGACTAGAATAATTTTCAGATATATAAACAACTGATAAGAGTTGGTTAGAAAATGACATCATCATGACTTCCGGTGGATGACCTTCAGCAGCAACTAAGTTCACAATTCTTCCATCTCCTATCAAGTAAAGCCTTTGATTGTTTTTTAGAAGGTATTCGTCCACGAAGTGCCTAACAGTCCTCTTCGAAACACTATTTTGCTTTAGATAATTTACATCTATTTCAACATTGAAGTGTCCAGCATTTGCAAGTATCGCTCCATGCTTCATCTTTACTAAGTGCTCTTCTCTTATTACTTTTATCTGCCCTGTTGCAGTTATGAATACATCGCCTAACTCTGCTGCATCCGCCATACGCATGACTTCAAACCCATCCATATGAGCTTCAAGGGCTTTTAATGGGTCAACCTCTGTCACTATCACATGAGCGTCTAGACCTCTAGCCCTCTTTGCTATCCCTTTTCCTACCCATCCATATCCTGCCACAACAACTTTCTTGCCAGCTATCAATAAACTTGTAGCTCTTAGCAATCCATCAAATGTGCTCTGTCCCGTTCCATAACGATTGTCAAATAGGAATTTCGTGTAAGCATTGTTTACAGCTATAGTCGGATAACGGAGTTTTCCAGATTTCGCTAAGGCCTTTAACCTAGTAACGCCTGTGGTCGTCTCTTCAGTCCCGCCCATAACTTTATGATCTGAAAACTCCATTTCTTCATGAAAAGTGACATGAGCATCACTACCATCGTCCATTATTATATCAGGCTTCGCTCTAAGGATGTTTTTTATGCTACCAAAGTATTCTTCTTTATTTTCTCCTCTCCATGCAAAGACATTTATCTCTTGTGATGATAAGTAAGCAGCTATATCGTCTTGGGTAGTCAGTGGGTTAGCCGCACTTAAATATACATCTGCACCTATTTTTTTTAGCCCCATAGCCAAGACAGAAGTCTCTTTCGTCACATGTAAGCACATACCTATTATTCTCCCTCTTAGGGGATCGTCTTCGCCAAAACTTTCTATTGTTTTTACTAAAGCTGGCATATTCTTATATGCCCACGAATAAGATTTCTCTCCTTCAGAAGCCAACGTAGGGTCTGCTATCTTACTATGCAATTTTTTTCCCGATTTCTATTTATTCGTCTGAATTTCAACTTTTCTATAAAAGATTCTAAATCATATAATCGAATTACTTAAAGCATCCTTACACTCACAATTTCTTTCTTCCGGGATTTTGGGTATAATGGCTTCCAATAGCTGTTTAGTCTTGTCGATATTTTCCTTTGATGTTTTTATGATTTCCTCAACGCTTACTAACCTATCCTTCCATACATCATAATCCGTTATTGTTGCAATAGCTATATAGCAGATTTCGGCCTCTCTAGAAAGGATACATTCAGGAACCATTGTCATGTTGATAATATCTGCCCCCCAACTTCGATAGAGTTTAGATTCGGCCTTCGTTGAGAATCTTGGTCCTTGAATAACTACACAAGTACCTCCCCTATGAATGGGTAGATTCATCTCTTTTCCAGTTTTAAGAGTAATTTCAGATAACTCTTCACAGAATGGGTCTGCAATAGATATATGACAGACTTGACCGCCGTCGTAAAATGAACTTGACCTACATGATGTTCTATCTATAAATTGATTGGGTATTACTATATCTCCGGGCTTTAACTTTTCTTTAAGGCTTCCAACAGCAGCCGGAGCTATTATCCTTGTTATACCAAGTTGCTTCAATGACCAGATATTTGCCCTATAGTTAATACTATGTGGAGGTATCTGATGAGCTTTACCATGTCTCGGTATAAATGCAACATTCTTGCCTTTAAAAAGGCCTATTGTTATAAGGTCTGATGGTTTACCATAAGGCGTGAAGACCTTTATTTCCCTTGAATCTTCCAATATACCTGGGTCGTAAAGGCCAGTACCACCAATTATGCCAATGTCTACTCTCCTATCCTCTGACTTTCTTTTACCCTTCAAGTTCTTAATGCCTTAAATAAGAGGGCATTTAAATTCCTTTTGAGATATCTATAGGTGTAAACAGAACATTTTATAGATTATCATAATCAGTGAGATCAAAGTGCCTTTGTGTTCAGTAACGGGTAACAGTTATCTAGAGGCTAAAACGGATTTATTAGGTGATCGATATCAACATTCATGTGAAAAAAGCAATTAAACGAAAGAAGATCATAGGTGCAAATAAAGAATGCAGCTATTATCCATGCCATTTTGATGAGCAGGACTGCACATGGTGTTTTTGCCCATTTTACCCTTGCCAAGACAATATGACCAAAGGAGGTCTCTCCATAGGAAGGCTCAGTGGTGAGCTTGTATGGAGTTGTGAAGGTTGTCATTGGATACATAGACCCGAGGTTGCTTCACTGGTTTTACAGAAGATATTAGAGATTCTAAAAAGAAACGAGTCATTGACTCATAACAAATTTCTTAAAATAAGACGCGAGGTTTTAGAAGCTTTTCCCCCTTAGATATAAGCGGTTTTTAAAATTTCTTAGAATTTAATTCAGTCTAATCCTTTTATATTTACAAAATGAATTTTATCTCTAAATCGCATCCAAAGGCTTTAATATCTTTTCTTTGAAAACTAATCGTTCTCATAGGAAATGAATGAAAAAAAACCAGATTTTGAGATTATAAGTTGGGAATCATTAAGGGATCTTGTCGAGATTATAGCAAAGAAGGTCAAAGAGTCAGGCTATAAACCAGATATAATAATAGGGTTGGCAAGAGGAGGTTGGGCAATTGCTAGGTTGCTATGTGATTATCTTACTGTCAAACATTTTGTAAACTTAAATGTAAATTATTGGGGGGTGCTTAAAAGCTCTCATGATAAATCGAATTTATTTATCCTGAATTTGGATCTGTCAAAGAGGAGAATACTGATAGTTGATGATGTATATAAAGATAGAAGTATGGAGAAATCTGTTGAATTTGTAAAAAAGTTAAAACCGATCGAAATCAGAACTTTAGCTCTAATTTATAATGAGGATTCGGGATTTATGCCTGATTACTACACTAAAAAAATATCTCGAAAAGGGATAATATTCCCATGGAACTTTATGGAAGAAATGAGAAAAAATGAGGCAATTAGGCATGTGAAGACCAAATTAAATCAGGAAGACGGTATAGAAGAAAAATTAGAAGAGTTAAGAAGAAAGTTTTTTCAAAATAAAGAAATGAAATGAGAAAATCTACTTTATTGATCTACAAATCTCTCTTTACGATCTACTTTATGTGAGTCCGTAAGGGTTTACGCTTAATATTGTTTTGAAGAATAAGTCCAGACAACTACAGCTATTACAGTTACAATAGAACCAACTATCCCAGCTACTATAGCACTTAGGAGGTAACCCTCTACACTGAGCAGTGCGGGATATATTTGTATCAATGTTTCCTTAAGAGCATCAAGGGCTAAGAATCCAACGAAGCCCAAAACGAACCCAACCAGTCCTAATCCAATCAATACTGCAATTCTACGCATAAGTGGTCGTTATGAACTCATATCCACGCTATTTATGACAAAAGGAGAAGGATGGTTCACTTCGATGTAAAAAAAATTGATAGTAAAATAATAATACTCTAAAGGTACAAAATTCATATACCACCCAATTAAAACCTTCTTTACTGGTGAATTATTGAGTCTTTCATATAGGGATCTATTAACAAGATTGAAGAACAATCAAACAGTAACGCCTAAGGCTAAAGTGGCAAAGCTTGAACTTCCCAAGCCAGATATTATCTGGGTCGGTCGTAAGACAATCTTCAGGAACTTCATGGATTTTTCTAGAATCATGATACGGGATCCCGATCATCTTTTGATGTTCTTAGCAAAAGAATTGGCCACAGCTGCTTCCTTGGATGGGGAAAGAGCTATCTTTATTGGAAGGAAGCAAAGACAGTCCTTCACCGTCTTGATCGATCGCTATATGAGATATTTTATAACTTGCTCTATATGTGGTAGTTTAGATACACATCTTGAGAAATCTAGAAGGCTACGGTTTTTAGTCTGTGAAGTATGTGGTGCTAGATCTTCAGTCAGATCTAAGTGATAGAATTGGGGAGAAGCGAAAAGTGCTACTTGGCAAGAATTATTAATTGGCAAGGAATAAACTTAGTGAACGTTTGTGACAAAGAGCTGATAGGAAAGACATTCAAAGATGAGAAAATTGAGATATGTATTTCACCAGATTATTTCAAAGGAGAACTCGTAAGCATAGAGGAGGCTTTAGTACTAATAAAGTCATCATCTGTAGCCAACTTAGCAGGAGAGAAGATAATAATTGAAGTCATAAAGGCCAAACTAGCGTCAAAACAAGCAGTCAAAAAAATTGGGACAACATCATTTTTAATGATCTTCAAATTTTCATAACCTAGTTAATGACTATATATAAAAATTAAAAAATTAAAAATGTTTTCATATATTTAGATGCCTTCCTCGCAACCTACCTCTTGCGAGAGAAGCAAATATGCCTCCGAAACAAAGGCAAGTAAAAATTATGAAAGCAATTTTCACACTTTCTAAAAAGAGCAGATAGTATTCAGGTGTAATTTGAACCCTTCCGATATATATAGCAAATATTACCATAACAATGCCCAAGCTTAGCACCTGTCCAATCAGTCGCATCGTTCCAACTGTTCCTGAGGCTACTCCATAAAATCTCTTTTCAACAGAACTCATAACTGCGTTTGTATTGGGAGATGAGAAAAGAGCAAAGCCAAAACCAAGAAGAATTAAACTAGTTACGATGAAGTCTAAAGTAGTTATTTCGCTTAGAAAAGTGAATAGGAAAAGCCCCATAGTTGTTAAGGCCATCCCCATTGAAGCAACTATTCTTGGTTCAATTCTGTCTGAAAGCCTCCCTGCAATTGGGGAAAAAATAGTCATCACAACGGGTTGGGCTATTAAAATTAAGCCTGCAGTTTGAGGGTCAAAACCTTTTAAATACTGCAAATAAAGGCTTAAAAGGAAAGTAACGGCAAACGTTGCACTATAATTGATCAAAGCCGCCAAGTTAGAGAAAGTGAAAACTGTGTTATTTTTGAAGAGGTTCATATCCAAAACAGGACTCTCCACCTTCATTTCCCATTTGACGAATGCTAAAATCCCTGCGGCGCCTATTAGTATTAGCCATACACCAGAAATCGTCGGCAACAGGGAAAAACCATACATTATCGCTATAAGCGTGAGGCCGTAGAATATTGAGCCAATAAAATCGAACTTCTCTCCCTTTGCCTCAGCCCACTCTCCCTTTAATTTCCAGAAAAGTAAGGAAATGATAATGAATCCTAGGGGTACATTCACTAGAAAAATGCTTCTCCAGCTCAAATGCTGTGTTAATAATCCACCTAAAAAAGGCCCTAAAGAAAGCCCTAAATAAACTGCAGCAACATTAATTCCCAGAGCTTTACCTCTCTCTCCGACAGGAAATACTGAAGTTAAAATCGCTACACCTGTTCCAAATATCAATGCACTTCCAATTCCCTCTAGAACCCGGAAAGAGATAAGTAAAATACCTGAAGTTGAAATTGCAGAAAATAGAGATGAGATGGTATAAATCAATATTCCATATGTAAAAATTTTTTTCCTCCCGTATATGTCTGAAATTCTTCCGAAAGGGACAAGAAACGTCGCTGCGGCTAAAAGATATGAAGTAGCTACCCAACTTAACAAGACAGCATCCATTGCAAATTCTTTCCCAATCGAGGGAAGTGCGATGTTAACCGAAGATCCCATGAAGGGTGTAAGGAAAGAGGCTAATGTAGCAACAAGTAAAGCTGATCTTTTATTTGTAGCATTATCCATAATAATTATCTCAAATAATTAGTATAAAGGCATAAGTAATTTGGGTAAAATTTACTGTAGTATCTATTAAGAAAGTTTAGAAATATAAAAAATAAGTTATAGATTGATTCCTTTCTTCATTATCTAATTACATTATTGATATTTAAGCTTCAGATTTAGGAAAAGTTCGAGAAAATCTTTTCGAAACTTCCTTATACATATCCAGCTCTTGTTTAGGAATCGGATTAACTTTCTCCAAAGCTTCATTAAAGTGCTCCATTGTAACTTTGAGTTCTTTAGCCTTTTCTTTTGATTCTTTTTCAGTCTCATACTTGTTCAAATGTTCCCTAATAGCAGACATGGTTGCCATGTTACACAAAGCCGCGAGATCAGCGCCAGTGTAACCATCAGTTAACTCTGCGAGCTTATCTAAATTTAAATCTTTTACAAGTGGTTTTCTCTTCGTATGAATTCTAAGTATAGCCTTTCTAGCTTCAAGGTCTGGAGCAGGTATGTAAAGAAGTCGATCAAACCTTCCAGGCCTTAGCAA
>JAKLZG010000090.1 GCA_024256165.1 Candidatus Methylarchaceae archaeon HK02M2 | reverse complement strand
CATTCAAGGAGAGTAGTTGATGTCTTTGCTTCAACCTCTTTACCTAGGCAGATATCGATGTGATCTGCTTTTCTCTTAGTTATCTCATCTTTCATTTCGAATCCCTTTTATTAAGGTGCCTTTTATTAGTTCACCCTTCAATGCTTTAAGAATTCTTTCTGAATCTTTACCATTGATGAACAAAACATTTATCCCACTTTTTGCTATTTCTATTGCTTCTTTTAACTTTAGTATCATTCCTCCAGTAACATCCATATCTGGAATCTTGAGCTTGATCTTTGTTATGTCTTCTGGCTTCAATTCATCTATAAGAGAGTCCGGTTGATTTACATCCTCAAATATGCCATCTACATTTAAAAGAAAAATGACCCTCGAAGGTCGTAGAGTTACTGATAGCATCCTCATGATCTCATCCCCTGATAGTACATAAAATCCTCCTTCTTTTGTAAGAATATCGCCATAAGTTATAGGTGTTAAGCCGTAATTGATTAGGAAGAAAAAAAGTCTTTTTTGTAATTCAAATGAATATTCTAGAAAATCAGATGGTGGTAAAAAATAAGGACTGATACCATACTTATCTAAACAATTCAAAATCTTAAGATTGAGCTCCAGCATAGCTGCCTTAGTCTTACCTACTCCTTCAGCAGTCGCCCTTGATGGTTTACGAGTTAATTTATACTTCTCAGCGAAATAATGCCCAAAAGACCCACCACCATGAACCAATATTATAGGAATAGTGGATTTTGAGAGAGCGTTACATACTAAATCTAATACATCCAAATTTATTGAAAGAGGTTTATCTTTATATGTGATTAATGAACCTCCTAGTTTTACAATCACTAATTCTTGTTCTTCCAGACTTTTACCCCCTCACAGGGTATTTTAACTATTGATATGTTTACATCATTTTTCTTTAGGCGCTGAGCTACAATTCTCGCCTCCCCAGCTATAGGTAAAGCTATTATACACCCACCCCCACCAGCACCTGTGAGCTTCGCTCCAATACAACCTGATTGGAGGGCTTTTTCAATTATATTATCTAACTCCTTTCTTGATGCTCCCATCTGGCTTAAAACTACATGGAAAAAATTCATTATAGAACCTAAAGTTGTAAGATCATATTTAATCAAGGCATTAGTTGCAGTCTCTGTAAGGCAACTGGATGAAAAAACTAAAGAAGTAAAGATATTTGGGTATAATCTCTCCATATCAGAGAATTTAGCAATCATCTTGGATGTCTGACGTTTAATCCCACTATATCCTACTATAAATTCCACCTCTTTATCAAGTTCAATCTGCTTAACTTTCTCTCCAATTTTAAATAAGATAACACCACCATAAACCGCGACATTCACATCAATACCTGATGGCTTGCCATGAGTTACTCCTTCCGACGTCATAGCTAAATTTACTATCTCTTCTTGTGATAGATTCTGACCAAGAGCTGAGGATGTAGCAGCAACCGTTGCAACAGCTACTGAGCTGGATGAACCAAGACCTGAGGAGATGGGTAGATCTGAATTTATGGATACCTTTATCCCCTTTTTTTCACCTAAAAACTCAAAAGTAGCTTTAATGGCTTCTACTGTAGGTTTCAAGGGTAAAGGAACTTTATTGATGTTAGAAGCTACCAAGTCTAACTCCCTTGACGAGACTTCAATGCCATCGAAAGTCTCGGCTGTTACTAATGCCCCTTTATGGATAGCGGCTGCAAGTGCAAAGGAACCATGTACTACGAAGTGTTCTCCAGTGATGATAATCTTGCCTGGAGCTCTAGCAAAAAATTTCAATAATATTTCACTGGAAGATTATCGATGCATATCCAACTACGCTAGAATAATCTCCCGTTATATCGCCACTTGTCGCATACTTGAGGAGTTGTCCCTTTGTTATATTCAACTCTTTAATAGCTGTTATTATTGCTGCTACTGGCCCGTATCCACACATAGTTATGTTCCATTCCTCAATAATATCGTAAAGTTTGGGTACATCTGTCTGTATAATGGCTTTAATAGCTTCGGAGTCTTTTCTTAAAGCAACTTTATGCTCCTCATAATGGGTAAAGTCTGAAGAAGCTATTA
>JAKLZG010000089.1 GCA_024256165.1 Candidatus Methylarchaceae archaeon HK02M2 | reverse complement strand
AAGATTGAGGACTTCTTTTGGTGCGTATAAGAGAGGTTGATGAATAAAAAAGGTTATAAAGATTAAAAAAATCTTAATCACATTTTAAGAGAAAATGAAGATGGATAAATCAAAAATTGATGAATTAAGAAAAGGACCAGTTAAATCTATGGAAATCTGGAAAGGAATGACAGTAAACGAATTAGTACTCCAGATGAAAGATTCAGGTTCTTTTTCTTCTGGTACACTCGCAAAAGCTGTAGATATATACGAACAAATGATCAAAGATAATGCTTACATCTTTCTTACTTTATCGGGAGCTCTTGTCCCAGCGGGTATTAAAAAAGTAATTATTAAATCGATTGAGAAGGGGTGGGTCAATGCAATCGTTAGTACTGGTGCCAATCTAGTTCATGATGTTTTGGAGGTATTTGGTGGTAAACATTATAAAGGCTCACCTTACTTAAGAGACGATATCCTTAGTAAGACTGGCATAAACAGAATATACGATGTTTTTGTTACAGATGAGGACTTTGATGAAAAATTCGATAAGCCTATTAGAAGTATATATCATGACATAAGTACTAGTAGAAGAGGTGAAACTCTTTCGATAAATGAATTCATTATGGAGATCGCCAAACGCCTCCCAAATGAAAGTTCAATTTTAAAATCTGCATATAATCATGGTGTAAAGGTCTTCGCACCCGCTATTCAAGATTCGGAATATGGAATCGAAGCTGTAAGATATAATAGAAATAACAATGAAAAACTGCGTGTAGATGCTTTCAAAGATCTTGAAGATATTTGGTCAATAAGAGAAAAAAACGAAAAAACAGGCGCTATAATTTTAGGTGGAGGTGTACCAAAAAATTACATTTTTCAATCCTCTATTTTTGCTCAAAAGAAACTAGATTACAACATGATAGACTATGTTATACAAATAACTCTAGATCGACCAGAGACTGGTGGTCTTTCTGGGGCAACTTTAGACGAAGCCATATCTTGGGGCAAGATAAAGGAAGTAGCAAGAAAGGTTGTAGTGGTAAGTGAAATTACACTAGCATTTCCGATTATTGTAACTGCGCTTCTAGAAAGGTTCAATTAAATGAGTTATAGGGATCTTTTTCTTGTATCTGAGCCTTTAATCACTTATACAGAAGAGGGTTTAGAAACAGTCGCAAAGATTTTTGGTGTTCCTTTCGATGTAACTACGACATTTAGGCCTGGTACAAGGTTTGGTCCTAACGCTATACGCCAAGCTTATATGAATATTGAGATATATTTACCTCAGCTCAATGTGGATTTAGAAAGAATAAACATAGAGGATCTTGGCAACTTAAAATCAACGAACAATGTTGATGAGATGATCTATTCAACAGGAAAAGTAGTAACTGAAATAATAAGTGAGAATGTGACTTGTGGAATTTTAGGTGGGGAACATTCCTTAACCTTGGGTGCCTATCTTTCTGCGCCTAAGGATGCGGCGCTCATTATATTCGATGCTCACTTAGATATGAGAGATGAATTTTCAGGCTTAAAGCTGAGTCACGCAACCTTTCTCAGGAGATTGACTGAAAAAATAGGGGCCGATAATATAATACATGTAGGTTCTAGAGCTGCTAGTAATGAGGAGTGGTTGTTTGCAAACAAGATAGGGCTATCCTTAATATCTGCACAAATAATACATAAAATTAATAATGCTGAAAATCTTCTTACAGATTTTCTTAAAGATTTTAAAAATGTTTATGTGAGTATCGACCTCGATGTACTCGATCCCGGATTCGCTCCAGCTGTAAGTAATCCTGAACCTAATGGAATATCTACTCATAAGCTTCTTGAGTTTCTTTACTCTTTAAAAGGTAAAAATATCGTGGGTTTTGATATTGTTGAGCTCACACCCTTATACGATCAAGGCATTACAGCAGTCGTAGCCGCCAGGCTTATGAGTGAACTTATTGGTCTATCATATATAGCTCAACGAGATCAATTATTCTAGACAAAACTCGGTCTTTTTGAAACGAGCATATTAAAATAAAGTGGGCGAAATGGCCAACCTTTTGTTTCCTCTTTAATTGTCTTTAAAAGCTCTTCTTCTCCAATCTCTATTTTCTTTCTCAAAGATCTCGCTCTAATGGACAATTTCCCTCCTTCAACCTCTTTCTTGCCTACAACCGCTACATATGGTATCCATTCTACTTCAGCGTTAGCTACTCTTTTTGCCACACTTTCACTTCTATCATCAATATCGGCACGAATGTTATTTTTATTGAAACTCTCCGCCAATTTTATGCAGAATTGCAAAGATTCACTATCTACATTAATGATCCTCATTTGCACAGGGCAGATCCATGTAGGTAGGGAGGGTGTTTGTAGACTAGAAGCTTTCTCTAAAAGGTCTGCCATAAACCGTTCTAACGATCCTATTACGGCTGTATGGATGATCACAGGCTTTCTTTCTTTGCCTTCTTTATTCACATAGGATATTTTGAACCGCTCAGCGTTTCCAACATCTATCTGGGCAGTAGAGCTCTCTATGATACGTCCTTGTTGGCTGACGAAGTTATATTCGATGTTAATAATCCAATAGTACATGCCTGATTTTACAATATAAAGTAGGACTTGATTTCCTTCCATTTTCACTAAAGATCTAATATAGTTTAATCCTTTAGGATCGTTAATAAAGTTCTCACTGACATTGTAAAGACTCGTGTAATTCCAGCCGAATTTATGTCCTTCTTCCAAACATCTTTTACATATTTTTTCGAATTCGATCTTTGCTTCTTTAATATTACTGCATAATATGTGCATATCTGGCATATGAAATTTTCTTAACCTTGTAAGCCCTAACAATTCTCCTCTTTGTTCAAGCCTGTAACTGTCAGCCAACTCAAATATTTTCAGAGGTAGATCACGGTATGATAAAGTTGAGTCAGAAAGTAAAGAGAATTGCCCAAAACATGCTGCGTATCTTAAAGTAAAGGTTCTTTTGCCACTTTTTACCTTATACATCCTTTGACCGAAGAGCTTAGCATGTTCATTAATGGATTTAAAATTTAAATCGTAAAAAATTGGAGTCTTGATAGGATTGGCCCCTAATTCTAGAGCGATTTGTAATGCCCTATCAACAAGAAGGTCGAAGATAAGAGTTCCCTTAGGCTTCAGTCTGAGATGACCAGGGTCAGAAAGTTCTTCGTATGCAGCTATTTTTAGCTTCTTCATTAGTTCTATATGTGGAGCTCTTTTAGCTGTACTCTTCTTATAAACTTCATAATCTACTAAGGCTTGAAGATTTTGATTTTTAATATTCGCCTCTTCTATCGTTTGCACTTTTCCATCAATGTCTATTAAATAATACTCACCTGGTTGGAAAACCTGCAATTCTATGCGACCTATCCAAACTCCAACAAATACGGGTATATAGAATTGACTGATGTAATCATTTTTAACAATACCTTAGTCTATCAAATTGCCTAGACTTTTTTGTAATTCTTCTTAACTCAATGAAAATATTTAATACCATTGTATATAAAGGATGTCACTTCAAATCATACTTTAACTATAACCATATTTATAGCTTCCAGTCATGCTCTCCTTTGGCTATAACATCTTTGAGCTCAGAGATGTAGGGATAGAAGTTATAATATTGGACAAAAAATCTCAGGATGTCTCATGAAGAACGTATTTGATGCATGTTATGAGGAATTTTCGGATATACTTGACACAAAGAACGTCTCTTCTTTTACCGAGGACCTTATGAAGTTCATAATGAAATACAACGTCTAAAGTGATGAAAATGCCAAAGCTATCCATCGGTGATAAAGAAATCGATTATCGAGTTAAAAGAGGGAGGGGTAGAAAGTACGTATATCTCAGATTTACTAAAAACTTTGAGCTAGAGATCATATTACCCAAGGACTCAAATGTAAAACCAGAAGAGATCATAAGGAAAAAAAGACCATGGATAGAGAGGAAGTATCAAGAATTATCGGAAAGGAAACAGATATTTGATGTTGGCGGTAATAAAGTCCTCTACAAAGGGAAATACCACGATCTAGAAGTTATAACTTCAGAAAAGGCGACAATAAAAATGGACAAAGAAAAGATTATTCTTTCTACACCTGATGATATGGATCATAAGACTCTGCTGAAGAATTGGATGAAAAGAAAAACCAAGAGCTATCTGAAGAGAAAGATACCAACCTATGCCGATAAGTTTGGAATAGAGATAAACGACTTTAAAGTCAGGAACATGAAGAAATGGGGGACCTGCAACAGGAAGGGTGAACTAACTTTCAGCTCACAACTCATAGCGCTTCCAGAAGAGTTAGTTG
This sequence comes from Candidatus Methylarchaceae archaeon HK02M2, assembly GCA_024256165.1. Lineage (NCBI taxonomy): Archaea > Thermoproteati > Nitrososphaerota > Nitrososphaeria > Nitrososphaerales > Candidatus Methylarchaceae > Candidatus Methylarchaceae archaeon HK02M2. The sequence continues at coordinate 325 of JAKLZG010000089.1, read as the reverse complement.
AATATATAATCCTGCATGAGATTTCTCACTTATCAGAATTTAATCATTCCAAGAATTTCCGGTGCAAGTTGGCGTCATTATGTCCAGACTATATAGAAAGAGAAATGATGTTAAAGAATATTGTACCAATTAGTTGATAACATATGATTCAAATTAAACAAAAAATTGTTAATATAGTTGTTACAACAGATCCTTGAGTTTTCAAAAAAAGTTAAGGATCTGCGCTTTAATATCATTATCGTAATTATTTGATTTTCTCTTTGCATGAGTTGATTAGATGCAACGGCTTAAAGATAGGAGGCTCAAATGACTTTGGAGATTAACA
>JAKLZG010000088.1 GCA_024256165.1 Candidatus Methylarchaceae archaeon HK02M2 | reverse complement strand
AAATATGATTAGAAGAAGATAAAGAATTTTCCAAATTATTCTAAATGCTTAATCATTATTGTTCCTTAGAAATTAAAACATTTCTAGAACACCATATATTATATAATGCTTATACAATAATATGATTGCAGATTGACATGTATAATTGGACGGAATAAGGTGGTAGTTGCGATTATTATAGCGATTACAATTTTTCCTATGATTTTACCAATATGCTACAGTCAATCCCTTAATGAAACGGATTATATTTATGAGGAGCTAGAAGATTGGAAAATCGTTAAAACAGATGTTATTACAATAGCTGTCCCATTAGAAAAAGTTGTACCTATGTATGTTTGGTGGTATAATGATGATGACAGCATCATATATGTTGTAAAATACGAAGGTCTGGCTGAAGCTTGGTTATTTACGTCTGAACAATTTAGGCATGATATGTTGTTTGATGATACAAAAGATTTCAAAAGCGAGTTTATAGAGCACGCACATATATATGGCTGGGTAGGGAACAGCATAATCACTCCAAAGATTAATAAGGCTGCAAACGATCTTCATCCTTTCTTCTACACATTCTTCGATGAGAAGTGGGATCTAATTGCGGATATGCAAGTAATTAAAGCTCAAGATGGTAAAGTCATAGGTCTTGCCTTTGCTTTTAAACTAACTGAATCGAAAAATCCAAATTTTGATTTCACAGAAGGTAATATCCTCATAATAAATAGAATATACTTTGTCCCTGTGGAAGAACGGATAGGAGATAGTAAGATATCTCTATCCCGATCTGAGTTGAAATCTGATATAATCATCTCCAATTGGCAATGGAACTATGATTTATTCATGGATTCTCTCGGTGAATTTTCTGATCAAATTCCAGATCTATCCCCTAAGATTGTTTTGAGCACTAAATTCAATGTTCGCACTGTGGAGGAGGAGAATAGACTTAGTATAATGAACGAAGAGAGAGATGGTATTATAATCACCGGTGAACAGATCGAATTAGGAGCTGAGGTCATAATTGGAGAAAAAACTGTTGAGTTGAGTGGTGCAATTGATGAGGAAGATGAGATAATTGCATCAAATGGTCTCCCGAATCTTAAAATATCGACCAGAGAAAGCATAATAACAGGCTTCTTCAGATTTAACTCTAAAGCAATTATTGTTCCTCAAGCCAATAATGGAGATCAAAGTACTACTGAAGATGTTGAAGGCACCTTTTGGACTATTAATGGATTGTTGAAGGTGTTCATTGTCTATCCTTACTTTGCTAATAATTTATTAAGACATGATCCATCTATTGGTGTTTCTACACTTGGATCGGAAGATGAAACTCCTTTATATGTGGTTGAACTACCTATTGAAACAGGAGAATTAGTGCCGTCTTCACAGTCGATCATATCAATCTCTACCTTGCTGTCTCAGGTTCCATTCTTGGAATTGGTACTTACGGCAATATTATTTACAATTATCATTGTTGTTGTAGTCGTATCGACACCAAAACAAGAAGATACATATCTTTAATTAGTACACACTTATCAGAGTTCTTAAACTCCTTTCCTCATACATCTTTAACCTTCAGCCAAGAGGCCGTTGATTTTTTTTATGATTCTTATTATCAAACAACTTTTAGTTAATTTTTATAAATGAAAGTATAGTAGAAATCTTAAGATTATTTTAATCCAATGTGATCCACAATAATCTTGACAGTATTCTCTATTCCATCAAATTTATCAGCAATATTCTTCAATCTCTTAATATTTTTTGTAAATTCATTTTGCATAATAGACGAGATGGATTCATCAAGCTTACTAGGTGCTAAATATTTTTGATCTAAAAATATGCCAATGCCGAGCTTTGTAACTTTTCTTGCATTGCATATCTGCTCACTGTGAGTAGGAATAGGAATTACGATCATAGGTTTACCAAATGAGATTGATTGAGCTATTGTAGAATGCCCAGCTCTGATGATAACTGCATCAGATAAAGTGAATAACTCATCTTTAATGGGACACCATTCATAATACAATCCTCCATCAAATTTTCTCGGCTCTGAATTACCCCCTAATAGGCCTTCTGATATTATAAAATTGTATTTTTCACTATAGATATTTGCAGTCTTTACTATTGTCCTTAATATTTTCTTTTTAGTCTGGGTGGGACCACTGATCTGCGTGAATATTATCGGCTTATCTCTTTTTATATTAAGTTCTTCTGAAATTCTATCCAAATCCAAATCATTTATGATAGGTTTTGGAACTATGAAACCAACGTAATGGGTCTTCCCTTTAATTGAGCCAATTCCCCAAAGGTTTTTCTCTGAAATTGTGTAAGGAGGTGGTAAATCGGGCAGAATTATCCCTTTAGAAAAAGACCAGAGCTTACCTAAGATTTCAGCCTCAATATCTTCTAATATTGGTACAACTTTTCTCTTTCTCGTTGAGAATAAAATCCTCACTTGATTCAAAATTACAAATGATTGCAGTCCAAGTAATTTAGCAGCTAAGATGGCTGAAAGTCTAGAATCGGATAGAACAATATTAGGAATGTAAGACTTCATTTCAGCAACTTCAAGCATCAATTGATGAGCAAAATTTTTTAAAGCGGGCAAAGCCTCTCTTGAGACACTAGAAACGGAAAGTTCGCTATCTTGATTCCATTTTACATCTACTAAAGGTACTATACCGCATTTAAATCCATTATGTTTTAGATAATTGGCTATAAAATTAGACGAAGAAAATCTTACTTCTATCCTCTTCTTCATTAACCTTTTAGCTATTAAAATCGTTCTGTTTACATGACCTAGGCCCGAGCCATAGATGGGCATGTAAACTCGTTGGACCAAATGGGAAGTCCCTTTACGCCTTTTTCCTTACTACTAAACCTCTTGGCAATAACTCCCCAAATATGATCGCTTGGAATTTATAGATTTTAGTATTAGGTGAAAGCCAAGTATCAGGAGTGGCCCCAGCCTTCATACATGTGTGAGATAGAAATTCCTCAACGCTCCAATTATATTCTACTGGAACTTGAGGTAGAAGCAAACCGCTACCCCATGCCCATTTGACAATTAACCCATCTTCTCCTAATTGAACTTTTGATGGATACTCTCTTGGAGTTTTCACGACTATGAGTTCTGGAGTGGTTAGAACGCTAACCTCGATAATAACTTCGTCTAGCTCATCTACTATCATAGGATCAAACCTAGGATCACTGACCGCTGCTGCTATTCCTGAGTCGATGATAGCTTCGATTAAAGCAACGTCTGGATATGGGTGACCGATACATCCTCTAAGCTCGTTACCATCTTTGCATATATTGATTGTAACGAACACTCCAGACTTATTATATAATTTTTCTGGTAAATCTTTAGGAGGTGCAATCTTTCTACCCTCTTTAATGTAAGTCTCTATGGCATCTCTTGCAATCTTTACTAGGAGCTTTCCTTCATCATTATTGATAATCAAGGCCTCTTATCTTACTCAAAAATTATGCTTTGATTTAAATTTGTTAGATTTTTTCTGACCCTTTCAGATAGTTTCTCGAGTCTAGTCCAGTGTCCTCCTATCCAATATATCTTGCCACATGTAATGCAAGAATAGAAACGATCGTGACTCTTTATTATGCGCTTTGGAATTTGACCAATTACATTATATTTATCGATCTCTTTTATCTCGCCATTACATAAAGAACATCTTGAATTTTTTGGGTTTAGCTTTGGAGCTATACCAAAACTCTTGAATACAGTTATAATTCTGTCCTCATCTTCCTTACCTAATATAAAGATCGACTTCAATCCGTTTAATGTAGCTCTATTATGAAGATCTTTGTCGGAAGTTAAAATTACTCTCTTTCCACTCTTTGCAATAGCTAAAATATCTTTGTCATTACTTTCAGTATTATAAAGAACATCAAATCCATATATTCTAAGTTTCCTTGCCAAGCTACCAAGCATACCATCTGCTATAAATCTGACAGTATATTTACTATTATTTTGATGATCATCCATTATTTATTAGATAGAGAGATTAAGGTTTAATCTTTTTCCATTGCTTCATCATTGATTAAAGATATAAACAACTTATTCATGCCGTTTACGATCTTTTATAGTCATACCCGCCTTTATTGATGGGACTAAATCTCCATCTAAAAATACTACTTTGCCTCTAACAAATGTAGCATAAATGCTAGCTTTAACAAGCTTGCCATCGAATGGGGAAAATTTACATTTTGAAAAGAAATTTTGTGAGTCAATCTTTTTTTCACTTTTTAAATCGATTATTGTTAAGTTCGCCACTCTTCCTACTTCTATCTTACCTCGGTCAAGTAAAGAAAATCTCTCAGCTGGCTTTGTTGTAAAAGCATCGGTTACCCTAGATAGAGTTAGTATACCATCTCGTACTAATGTATATAAAATTGGTACAGCGGTCTCAAGACCAGGAAAACCAGGGCTCCCTTGATCTTTCTCTTCTAATGTATGGGGTGCATGATCTGTAGCGATTATATCTACATCTCCATTCGATATCCCCTTTACAATTGCTTCAATATGTCTCTTTGAGCGTAGAGGAGGTTCGACTATCGATTTCTTACCAAATCTACTAAATATCTTGTTCGTAAGAGTTATGTAGTGTGGAGCTGTTTCACATGTTATATCTACGCCCTTCTCCTTTGCGTTTCTTATTTTATTCAACCCTCCGAAAGTAGAGACATGGCATATATGCAACTTTCCCCCAAATTTTTGTGAAGCGTTTATCGCTATATCTATAGCACTTTCTTCAGCTTTTATTGTATGAGACCGAGCATGTAGTTCTGGTGATAAATCGGCCTCAGCTCTCTTTATAAAATTAGGATCTTCTGCATGTACGGAAAGAACTATCCCTAGCGACGATACCTTTTGAATCAATTTAGAAATGTCTCTTTCTGTAGAATAATTCTCGTAGTCTATTGACTTTGCCATGTATATCTTCATAGCTTTACAACCGGAATCTACTAAATTCTCTACTTGATCGGGACTCCTCGGTGTTGCGTAAAAGCCTACATCACAAAATATCTTCCCTTTAGCCTTTAGAAATCTTTCTTTGACAATCTCTGTTGTTGTAGTAGGTGGTTTGCTATTTGGCATGTCTAAAACAGTAGTAAATCCACCTGCAACCGCTGCCGCTGTACCAGATGAGAAGTTCTCTTTATAAGATAACTTAAAATCTCTGAGATGAGTGTGAACATCTATGAAGCCCGGAAGTACAAGCCTTCTACCAGCATTAAATGTTCTTTCAGCTTTTTGTAGGGTGCTCTCCTTGCCTATCTTTACAATCTTATCTCCAATGATAGTTATACCGATATCTAATATCTTGCCCTTTATCAAAACGTTTGCATTGATTATGTTAATAATTTCACTCATCCTTCTTTCCTCTATAGAGAATTAAGATTTGATATTTTTATTCTATAATCCCATCCATCATAAAAAAAATCTTGAGTATTCTAATTAGATTATACCTTCAATATAATATATTCTTAGATGTAACATTGAGATTATCTATTCGATAGTTCGCTTTCCTTCACGGCATTCCTCACAACGGAATTTTCCATCTACTTCCATTAAGTAATCAGACCATTGATTGCATATGTCACAATAACCAGATAAGGAACCTCTCTTCCTTCTAGCTTCACCAGTCATAATTCGTGCTTTCTCAGATGCTATTTCCATAATCTCGGGTATAATGGCTACAATATCTGAGATGGTTATCATGCCAACTAATCTATTTTTATAAGTTACACCAAGTCTTTTTATCCTTAAATTCCTCATAACTCTTGCTGCTTCTCTTATGTCTTTATCGCTATTGATCGTGTGTAAAGGTGATGACATGATATCTCTCGCTAGTACCTCACTTGGCTTGAAATCTTTTGCCACAGCTTTAAAGGTTATATCACCATCTGTGACTATGCCCGTAGGTTTATCGCTTTCTGTGATCACTATGCTACCAACTTTGTTTTGAATCATTCTTAAAGCTAAATCCTTGGCTGTCTCATTCGGCGATGCTGTAATTGCAGGACTATTCATAACCTCCCGCACTAGCACTCTTGTACGGATTGACACAGTCACTTTTCTTTCCCATCCCATATGATGTTTTACTATACATTAATATTTTGCTCACCATAATCCTTGAACACGATCATCCCACCACCTGGAAGGACTCTGATTATATCATCTAAAGACAAAGACCTTAATAATCGTAAATTCCTGCTATCGATCCTAACAAGAGCCTCCTTGACCATCTTGGCAGTCTTACTAATATTTACTTTATCAGGTTCTAATATAACATATGATAAAGAATTTTTTCTTACTGCACTTATTGGCCCCCCCATTATTGCTATTCCTTCTTCCATTTTGTGCAGTCCAATCGCAATTTTTATTTCTAAACCTTTTATATAGTTTCTTTTCCCCTCGATTAGGAAACTGCCCTTAGGTAAGTACATACCGCTTGGCGCTTGCATCTTTATTTGTTCTGGCTCTACATAGTATACATCTATAGCCGCAAAACCTTCTTTCCACGCTCTACTATAACTAGCAACTGCATGAGCTGTTTCATTTATGCTTTGTTCCATCTCTTTTGTACCTTTTAAAATAAAAAAGGGAGACCCTAGAATATCAGCATGAAAGACTAGATCACAATTGTTCATGTGCTTCTTTATTATTGCTGTATTTGAAGTGGCATCTCTGCCGCCTATCGCTAGCAATCCATCTGAAGTTATGAACCAACGATACCTCTCAAACCATGATTTCTCCCTTGTCTTTTTCTCATCATTTTTTTTAGCTATTTTTTGTGCTTCAATCTTTTTAAGTAAAGCATCTCTTTCTGCGATAAGAGATTTCTCAGCTAACTCTATTGCAATTGATTTTCTTTCTAAAATCTTCGCTTCATCATAGAGTTGTGACACAAATTTCATGATTGGACATTTCCTATCAGCCTTTAATATCAAGCCTTTTATTGATATGAATAATTTATCACCTCTCGGTGTGAATTTATCAATCCCTAACTCATGGATTCTATCTGATATGACCTCTATGTTTTGAAATCCACTTGATAATACTTTATTGGAAAGCTTTTGGGCAGTGCTTCTAAGAGATTTAGCCTCGACCGAAATTCTCTCTTTTTGTCTTCTTTGTTCTTCTAAGGCAAAATTCATCTCTTTTATCTTTCGATGCAGAGGTCTGAACTCGATTTCATGCTTAATAGCTGTTATCTCACCAGTAAATACTTCATCTATTGCTTCAAAATAAGATGTACAAGTTTTAAGATCTTTCTCTTTATAGGATAAAAATTTAAAAGGTGAAGCATCGATGGGACGGCCATTTTCAAGAACTATTGTTGGTTCTTCTTCAGCTTCGATAAGGTTGATTATCTCATTTATCTTAGTGTGTATCTTCTGAATATCTTCATTCGTAAGATTCGTTCCTATGGCTTTCGGATCTATTTCTGCTCTTGCTAATATCTCTTCAACATATTTCTTTGACAAAGAAAGGTTTCTACCCAACCATCTTGAAATCTCAAGTTTAGAATTTAATGATGGAACTAGATCTTCAAGTAATAAAAAATTTACATCTAAACCTTTAGGTGGTGGGAAAGTGTATTTTCTACCTGTTAATATTTCACGATGTCTCACCTTTAAAGTCTTTAATGCTGATATAATCCAATCGTCTTCATCTGTAAGGATAATATTCCCATTGGCAAAAAACTCACCTACAAGTTTCCGCAAACCTTCAGGAGAACTAGCATTTAATATTGCTATCCTCTCTCCCTTGGGTTGCTCTATCTTTAATATCTTCTTTCTTACCAAGTTCCTCCTTAAAGCTGGAGTTATTCCCAACGGTTTCTTGGGCTCTAACAAATATGTTGTGATCCATAACCCCTTGCCAGCTGATAATGCTAACCTCTTCTCAGGTTTTCCACTATGGTGTAATTTAAAGAGAATCGTTTCTTTATTAATGAGGTAAATATTATTAATATAATAACCGCTTAAGGTCTCGTTCAACCTTTTAACTATATGCTTTAGCTCAATGCTCGATAGTTCCAAATTCATTAATACTATGTTTAAACAACAATATATTTCAATATGTTTAAATTTTACAAAGTAAATTGTTTTGTGCGTGATGTATGCTGATCAAGCCTAATCCTATCGATCAACTCTTCTGGACCCGCGCTTTTCTAGGTATGGCTACGGGTTTTCTATCAGGTATTATGGGCTTTCTTGGAAACGAAGCATATAAAGGATTGTTACTTGCGATTATCGCATATATTATTTCGTATTTTATGGCCAAATACGTTATAAAATTAAATCTTTCAAAAAAAGAATCACATAAGATACTGACCACTGGCATCGGTAGCTTTATTGCTCTCTGGCTCTTTACATGGATCGTCTACAATACTCTGATCGTCTCATCTAGTATGTCTTTGTAAAAATCTAATGAAATTTATCCAAGTCCAAAAATAATCTCTATCAAAATCATCGTTCCATTTAGACGAGAGCCTAGTATTGAGCAACTTACGTAACTTTTTCAAATTTTCAAAATCAGAAAGATCACCATCTTTAGAAAAGTTGATGATACCCTCGATAGCAAACTTGACACCCGGACTGATTCCTGATTCCAAAGGCTTAAAAAATCCTTTAGCATCCGAATATTTTCTTTCTATAATGAGCTTATAGCACATCTTTATTTTCCTATGATTCTTTTTATCTATCTTAATCATTATCGATTATCCCTGCTGAGTTTATTCTAAAATGAGCAATCGCTTTGTTAATTGGCGGCTGGACTACTCTAGCACTAATGCTATAAGACTCTTTTGATAGATGAACTCTTATATGAACTCCTTGTGATGCAACGTTCCCACCTGTCTCTACCTCATAGTATTGATCGTCCTTGATTCTACTTCTAACAGTATTAGTGATTACAACTGCTACTCCATTTTTAACAGCTAATGAGCATAAGTCATGCAGGTGCTTAGCTAAATTTGATTGCCGATCTGTAATCCTTTCTTCTCCTTGATATTCAAAGATAAAATTATCTGTTATTGTATCTATGATGAGCAATCTGACATGAAATGGAGCAATTATCTTAAGCCTTTTTGGAACATCTACCTGCGTACTTATATTTCTGGCTTTGACAACCATTATTCTTTTAGATAAGTCTTCTTTTACTTTATAATGATTTGCAATCTCTTTTATTCTTTCAGGTCTAAAAGTTCCCAATGTATCTACAAATACCACTCCACTTTCTTCATCTAAAAGTAGTGCAGTTACGCAAAGATGGAAGCATATCTGAGTCTTTCCAGTTTTGCTGGCACCAAAAAAATCTGTTACAAATCCGGTCTTTACACCACCATTTAATATTACGTTTAATGATCTAGATCCTAATGTTATAGTTTCAGTCTTAAATTTTTTAGAATACATTGAATTTGTTATTATGCGGTCCATATTATGATTTGATCTATATATCATTAGATTATCTTACCGTTATGATCATCCTTAAAAAATGTATCACTAATATACAAACCGAATGTTTTGCTACTCACTCAAATATATTGACGAATTCAATATTACTATTATTATTAGATATTTTTGTTCTCGAATTAAAATTTGGTAGATTCAATCTCAATTGAAATGCGATAGACTTTTATTCCAGAACTCATAGAGTGAAGAGATGAAAACTGAGGGAATCACTTATTGTCCCAAACTATGAAGAAACCTTTAGTAGCCCTTCAAAAAGCTATCAATAAGCGCGTTGTTGTGCGGCTGAAGAGTGATACTGAATATAAAGGCAAGATGTGCAATGTAGATACATATATGAATGTGATCTTAGTGAATGCAGAAGAATATAACAATGGCACTCTTTTAACCAACTATGGAAAAGTTGTTATACGTGGTAATAATGTTCTCTTCGTTCGAATAGAAGACAACCTTTAAGTAAGTGATATCATGGAAGGAAAGTCTATCCATGTTGGGCAACTAAAGACAATAGCTATAAAAGATCTTGATGTAGAAATTGTAGAACGAAAAGGTCAAGGACATCCTGATAGCCTTATTGACGGGGCATCTGAATCCGTTTCGAGAGCGCTATGTAAATATTACCTCCAGAAGTATAAAACTATTCTTCATCATAATGTGGATAAGGGCCTTTTAGTGGGTGGGCAGTCTAAACCTAATTTTGGAGGGGGAGATGTTATCGAACCTATATATGTCATCGTGGCAGGAAGGGTCACTAATTTTGTAGTGAACGATAACAAGATAGAGCCCATACCTGTGGGAAGACTCTTAATCTCTTCAATAAAGAATTTTTTCAAGTCGAAGATGAGGTTTCTTGATCCAGAGAAACACATCATTGTAGATTATAGAATGAAACAAGGTTCGGCAGATCTTGTCCATATATTCGAAAAATCTTACAACATGCCGTTATCAAATGATACATCAGTAGGTGTCGGTTTTTCACCATTGACCCCTACAGAAAGGCTTGTACTAGAAACTGAAAGGTTTCTAAATTCTGAAAAACTGAAAAAGGAAATTCCTGAAGTAGGTGAGGATATAAAAGTTATGGCTCTAAGAAGAGATAATGAGATTGATCTCACAATTGCTGCAGCCATGGTAAGCGGCTTAATACCTGATAAAAACCATTACATTAGCGTGAAAGAAGATGTAATACAAAAGATCGAAGATTTTTCATCCAAGATAACGGATATGGATGTTAAAGTGAAGATTAATCCCGCAGATGATTATGAAAAGAACGTATTTTATCTTACTGTGACTGGAACTTCAGCTGAATCAGGGGATGATGGCAATACAGGTAGAGGTAATAAGTTGAATGGTCTAATCACACCTATGCGGCCATGCTCTATGGAAGCATGTGCAGGAAAGAATCCAATCAATCATACAGGAAAACTCTTTAATTTACTCGCCCAGAAAACAGCAGATGAGATCTACAACGAAGTAAAAGGCATAAAAGAGGTATATTTACACATGCTCAGTTGTATAGGAAATCCTATAGACCAACCAAAGATAGCTAGCGTTACAGTGTTATTAGAAGAGGGGAAATTATTATCATCTATAAAAACAGATATTGAATCAATCACGATGGAACAAATATCTAAGATTACCGACCTCACAGAGCTCATATTGAGTGAGTCTTTTCAACTCTATTGAAAATTTTAAAAAGTCTGTAATAAACTTTGATTTTTGTTTTAACTTAATTACATTTAAAAAAATCTCTATCTAAAAGTAGTAGGATGAATTAATCATAATCAAACTCTCGGAAGATGACTATCACCTTTACCATATTTTCCCAATTTTTATAAATCAATTATCATGATTTTTCTGTTTTTCTACCCTTTTCAACTGTCCCTTGTAAATCTCTTCTATCTCTTTCACTGTAGTTGCATCTTCAGGAGCTTTATTATTTCTAAGTCTACCTGTATATTTCGGAAATCTTAGCGCAAGACCACTTCCTTTACGAATAGCATTCATGCAACATGTATGGATGGGACTTATGGTTATTTCGGCAGCTATTACTTCAATTACTATATGAGGTATAAACCAGACATCAGCTTCTAACTTTGAGTCAACACGAGCATGTATGTGATCTATTTTATATGGCGCGAGTATTTTTGGAATTTTTTCGAGAGTCTCATCAGTAAATCCCGTTCCAATTTTACTCACACTTCTAAACATATCGTTATCTTTATCATAAGCTGTAAGTAAAAATGCACCATATTTGCCAGCTCTACGACCTCGGCCATAGAATGCGCCCACTATAACCAGGTCTAAAGTATCCCCCAACTCACTTCCATACTCTCTCTTAAGCTTAATCCAGCTGAATTCCCTTGCCCCAGCTCTATAAATACCGTTAGGGTCCTTTGCCATTATTCCCTCACAACCATTGGCTATAGCTTCTCCTAAAAAATTCTCTATCTCTTTTGGATCATCTGAGTAGATACTCGGAACGATCTTAATTCTATCGTCTTGTGTTACTAGCTGTTTTAATTTCTCCCTCCTCTCCAAGTAAGGTCTTTGGGTCAGATCTTCACCGTCTAGGTATAATATATCGAAGAAAAATAACGAAACTGGATAATCTATTAAAGCTTTATTAATTTCATACTTGCGTCTTCTGTGCATAAGTTCCTGGAATGGTAAGAGCTTCCCAGTATCTGGATTTACCGCTACACACTCTGCCTCTGTTATGACTTTATCAGCTTTAAGATAAATCATTGCTAGATCTATAACATCAGGATAATGATTTGTAATGTTTTCAAGTCGACGTGAAAAAAGTTTTATTAAACTGCCATTTTTGTGAATTTGGATACGTTCCCCATCTAGCTTGTATTCTGCAATACACTTTCCATTCAGCTTTTCGATAATTTCATGAACAGTTTCCAACCTTTCAGATAACATAGGTCTAACGGGTCTATTGATTGTTATCCTGTAACTCTTTATACCTTTTAGACCCTGACTTGCTACAGTCTTAGCGATTGTGCCTAAGTCACTAGACAGATTATATGCTCTCTCTAAGGTGGGTCTATTGCTCTTATCACCTGTGTAAGCAATTGCCAAAGCATCTAATACTGTATAATCTGCCACACCGAGCCTCAATTTTCCTGTTACAGTCCTTATGATATACTTTGCTTCCTTTGGCGTAGCGTCGTTGAACAAGCTAGAAATGTACTTTAACTTGATATTGAGTGAACCTGGTCCAGAAGTCTTTGCTATCTTGTCCAAGGTTGTATATACCCTATTTACCGTAAGTTGTTCTTTAAAAAGTGTAGATTGTTTACGACTCTTCAACACTTTTTCAGCTACCAAACCTATATCTCCTACTTTCTTATAGAAAGTTCTAATTTTTTCCAAATTATTCCCAGTAGAAATTGCTATGGCCCTCATAGCTAGCTTTTCAGCTATTCCAATCTCTACTCCAATGTAGTCAGGATATAGTTTACCTTGAGTTAAATACACTACTTTATCTATAAGATTAGTGTTAGTCTCTTTGAATAAGTTAACAAGATGATCGATAATTTCCAATCTTTTTGTAGTTTCTTCTATCTTCTCATAGATATCTGCTATAAACGAATATAACATAAACTAATAGATTTTGGACCCTATTTTATTTAAATTAATCTTAGTTTTACACAAGTTTATATACGAACTCTTCTGCGGGGCGACGGCACTCATTAAGGTGAATTAGGTGGAGAACAAAGTAAAGTCCGCCTTAGTAAATATTGATCGAGTTTTAAATAATAAACAATTACTGAAGAAGCAACGTGATGCTCTATCTTCCTTTGACCGTTATAATGAATTGAACAAAGGTTACTTTGAGGAATTAAATTACCTTGAAGAAGACATCTTTATCAGTGTTTACTATGATTCAATTCAAATTGAATGGAAATTATTAGATGAACTTGCTCCAGATGAAACTCGAACATATGAATTTTATTGGAGCACCGATGATGTTCCTTCAGGAGAATATACAATTAAGGCTGAGATCAGCGTCGTTCCGAAAGAAACCAATACTTCAGACAACATCTTCGTTTATGGCAAGGTGACAGTTCCTTATGAGGGGGAAGGAGACGCCATAATACTATTCTATGTAGCAATCGTAGTAGTTGTGTTGTCTGTTGCTACGATAATCTTCTTTAAAAGAGGACAGATATTTAAAAGATCCAATTAAAGTAAAGATCATAGTTCATCATAACCGTTATTCTATATTCTATTCAAGGAAGTATTTTTCTACTTTCGGTATCCGATTTCGGCGACTATTAAGGTGAAAGAGAACGATATTTGGAAGTAAAACCTGATTGGAAGTTTATCCTATTACCTTTAAATGATTTTTTTTGCTCTAGACCCCTTTGTTTCTTTTTTTACTTATTTAGTGTGGATATGTCAAGTTCTAGATAGATATTTACATGCGCGCGTATACGCCTAACAACGATACTGCACTGGTCGGTTTGGTCTGACCGCTATTCTTCTCCTGACTATATATTCTAAGGTATACCTTGCATCCCCACCGATACCTTTGTCGCGGGAGAACGTATGACGTTGATTTTCGTTAAAAGCGAAATGTAGAAAATCAATCTGGAGCATTAATTCGCCAAAAAAATCCTTTCTGCCATGATCATCTGTTTCCCATAACTGGATTGATGTGTGATGATGGATTGGGGTAACTACTGGAGGATCCATTCTCAAGAAATCCCCTGTTCTCATCCGTCGGGGCCCCCATACCCTCTCGCCATTTACCTTAATATACACACGATCTGCATACTACTGGGCGTCAGTGCAATGAAGAGAGACCAACGCCAGACAATACCCTGGTCGTCCACGTCCGCGTATATCATCTTCATCAGCGCCTACGTCAAAATATAGGTTATATCGCCATGTGTCATTGGGTGGTAAATGTGCGACGTATCTTCCAAGCCCGACAAGGTCCGCATCTTCTACTTCTTCAGGGTGTAATATTCGTACTCCGCCGTAATGGTCATCCCGCCCCCATTCTTCTTCAGAAAGAGTAATGAGAATATCTCTTCCTTCAAAAGTACTAGTTAGATTTAGGGTATCGCCTTGTTTCATCTCATAAGGCCCGAATACTCCAGGAGAGCTACCATCAACAGATATGCATAAATACACTTCCTCCTTTTTTTCTCCTTTTGTGTTGATACATTCAAGTGTTCTTAATCTTACAACGGCCATTTTATTCGCCTTATAGAGTATATTCGATTTTCTCCTAAAAAAAGAGGTAGGGGTTTTATTTGGCTTGTTTTAACATAATCATTAGGTATCCTTAATTTCTCTTTGTTTTAAGGCGGTGCAAAATCCGCACCCGCTGTGTTGAACTCGATCCCACGATCAGGTCGTTCACTTATCTCTTTAAAAACAACATGAACAGAAATTCCGAGACCGTGACGAATCGTAATAGGAGGATCAATGTCCAACTCTCTTGGAAACAGGTCAGTGGCACCTGGGGGCCACACTTCCTCTGACCAGACCCATTCTTTTTTTGAACCCCCATCCCAAATATTGACCTCATCAATATATACCATACCACTGCCAATCCAAGTAATTGGTTTTTCAGTATATAATATGAATATTTTCTTGAGAGGAGGTCTTACATCGTCGAGTATTACGGGAGTCGGGATTGGTATGTGAAACCAGTATTCTTGTCTATCCGGACTCGTTTCTGTAAAATGTGACCCCCCACCCCATCGGCGAATTTGTAACGATGGCTTCGGGTTTTCAACCTCTACAATATTTCCGTGAACCCATATTGCTGCTTTTATAGGCATAGTAATTATTGTATATACTTTATATATTTAACTTTAATTATGTGATACTTAACTCATATA
>JAKLZG010000087.1 GCA_024256165.1 Candidatus Methylarchaceae archaeon HK02M2 | reverse complement strand
TCTTTATCTTCTTCTAATCATATTTATTTAAAGCAAGATTTATATCGAATAAAAAAAACATTATTTTAAACGCCATAAGGGAGAAGTTTTTGGTACAGATAGAAACGAACGCTATTCTAGAAAAGTTTCGCAAGTTTTTAATTATTAACACATGCGAATCATTCATCCCTGAAAGTTACTTCAGAGATTCAGAAGTCTTTCCTGAGAAGGAAGGAGAGTTCGGATCAATATATGTAGAAGCTGTTGATAAAGTTACCTTGAAAAAAATTCGGGAGATTACTTTTATTAACGCAAATGGTATTCTCGGCATAATATATATTTCAAAAAGTGGTAACACGAAGCTTAAGTGGAGGCAAATAAGGGGGAAGACCGGAAGAGTCACGGGCGAGGCTTCTATCAATTCCTTAGTCAATCTGATTACAGCTGGAGTATTGACCGAGGAATATACTACAAATATGATGAAAAAAATGATGGAATCAAAGCAGGATTCTTAATAAAGATACTATATTGCTTGACACATTACTGTAAAAGGAACTTTTAAAATAGTTACTTACATTTTAAAAAAGGAATTGGATAAAAAAATCTCTATTGAATCTTTGAACATTGATTGTCAAAGGGTTGAATATGAAATTCTTGAATTTATTAGAAAGATTATTGTAGAAACGAGAGCAAAAGGTGTTATTGTAGGTTTAAGTGGCGGCATTGATAGTTCTGTAGTTGTCATACTTTGTGTAAAAGCTTTAGGACCAGAGAAAGTGTTAGGCCTAATCATGCCTGACTCCGAGGTTACGCCATTATCTGATATAAAGGATGCGAAGAGCCTTGCTGTGAAGCTTGGTATAAAAACTTACACAGTCCCTATCGATTCTATCACAAAAGCATTTTTTGAGAAAATTCCTTTAAAAAAAGATAGAATTGCAAAAGCGAATGTAAGGGCAAGGATAAGAATGACCATCAACTACTTCTTTGCTAATTTTTTAAATTATCTTGTTGTAGGTACAGGAGATAGAAGTGAGAATCTAATAGGCTACTTTACAAAGTATGGAGATGGTGGGATCGATTTCTTACCAATAGCTCATTTATACAAGACCCAAGTCAAAAAATTAGGAGAATATTTAGGATTGGGGAAAAACATCATAGATAAACCATCATCTCCCCAATTATGGAGGGGGCAAAGAGCTACAGATGAGATACCAGCAGATTATGACATTCTGGACTTAGTTCTTTATGCCATATTTGATCTAGGGATGGATCATAAGAAGATAGCTTCACAGCTAAACGTTCATTTAAAATTAATTCAAGAAGTTCAAAGGCGTTATAATACATCTAAACATAAAAGGGAGTACCCTCCTATGTTGATAAATTGGATTTAACCATTTATAGAATAAAAGTTTAAATTTGTAGATTATTCGGGAATAATAAATAATGGCAATCAGATCAAATCTGGCACCTAAACGGTTGTTATTATTCAACGTCAACTATGAAGTAGTCTGTTGACTTTGAAATGGTATAATTGTTTTCCCTAACAATTATCTCGGTCCCGATGGGTCTGGGAAATCCAGATTATATCTTAATTTAGGTATCAATTTTAAACCCTAAAACCTTATTTAGAAGAGAAACATTCCAACAAAGTAAATTTAGCATGTAAAAAGGTGGACTTAATGAGTGAATTAATAAAAAAGATAGAGAGCATGATCAGTTTAGAGGAGAATAACGCATCAGGCCTATCATCTAGCGTGGAAGGACTAAGTAATGTTTTAGTTCAGGAGATCCTAAGGAGTATAGCTCATGACTCTCGGAAGCATGCAGGACTTTATACTGCTATTTTAAGTCTCTTAAAGAGTGAAAGTAAAGCCCTTACTAATCAAGAGTACAATAGTCTTGAATCAATTATAAAAAAGCACATAGAAGTAGAGAGCACGATGATGGAGGAGGTCAAAAAGCTTCTAGAAAGTGAGTTAGATAGCAGAATAAATCATATTATGATTGATATATATGAAGACGAAGTAAAGCACCATGCCTTAATGAAGCACCTTTTAAAAGCGATTATTAGGAAAGAGGCCATTTTAGAAGAAGATGTATGGGATATGGTTTGGAGTGATGTTCCGGGTCATGGTGCTCCTATAGGTTAATAACTTGTTCATATTTTAATTTTGAAATGAGCTAAAAATCATTAAGTATCAATATGATCATAAAATTGAAGAAAATAAATCAACTGTCCTGAAACTAATTTTTAGGTTCGTTGAAAATTATTATTATATTCGAATATTATTTTTTAATATCTTTTTTATGATAGAAATTATACAGATTCGAAATTACTTTCTGATAAATTTCTATGCTCGATAGATATTCTGAAATCTCGATATATTCCTTATGCGTATGAGATAGATGTGGATTACCTGGACCGTAGGTAACAACGGGTATCTTAAAGGCGTGTCCAAAGGCGTTCATATCTCCTGTACCAGTTTTACGTAATAGCATAGGTCTCTTTCCTCTTATCTTTAATATAGCAATAATCAGAGCTCTTACAAGGTGTGAATTTTTATCAGTTTCAAAAGGTTCTACTTTATCTCTCACTTCTACATTTATCTTTGGGAAAGATACATCTGATTGATAATTTTTAATAATCTCCATGACATCTTGATAAACTGCTGCGCAAGACATCTTGGGAGGTATTCTTATGTCTGTAGTTATCTTACACGTACCAGGCAACACATTATGAGAAGTCCCACCACGTATTTTTGTGATACATGCAGTCAGAGAGTTAAAAAGACTGTTTTTATCCTCTTTTTGTGAAGTATAAGCACGTATAGTGTCCCAGACTTCAAATGCTTTCTCAATAGCATTTTGTGACATCCAAGGAGCACTTGCATGTACACTCGCTGTTTTACATGTAATTTTTAAAGAGATTCGCCCCTTATATCCAATTGTTATGTGCTCTATACCGCTTGGCTCGCCAAAGATAGCATAATCAGCTTGGATATTATCTTTGATAAGCTCCTTTATCCCTCTCCCTGTCCCTTCTTCATCTACAACCCCAGCAACGATTATCTTACCAAAATCTTTTTTATCGATAAATTTTGACGCAGCCATTACCATTGCTGTTAGAGAAGATTTAGCGTCTACAGACCCTCTACCAAACATAAGACCGTCTTCAATTCTCACGGGTTGTTTGCCAGGAACAGTATCTATATGTCCACACAATAATATCGAAGGAGACCCAGAACCGATAGTCCCTATTACGTTGTTCACTTTATCCACTACTACATTAAAACCCAAATTGTCCATACTTTCAGCCAATGATCGAGAGAGAGGCTCTTCTTGACCTGAAGGGCTGTATATTTTTAATAAGTCCTCTAGTAATTTAACAGCGTATTCGATCAAAGATTTTCAATCCTAGCTAGTTCTTATAAGATAATCGATTATCAAATTTGGGATATCGACACCTGTAATAGGAACAGTATTTTTGAATTCGGTTGTATTATTAATCTCATGAACTAAAAGTCCATCAGGTCCCTCCATACAATCGACTCCCAAGATTCCTCCACCGACTGTCTTTGAAGCTTTAGCACAAATATCCTCCAATTCTTCAGTTATAGGACAGTTTACTGCTTTTCCTCCTAAAGCCATATTCGTCTTCCAATTTCCAGATGGAGATACTCTATATATGGCAGCAACCACTTTATCGTCAATCACTATACTTCTAATGTCTCTTGGCGGACGTTTCACGTACTCTTGGATGTAGTAAATTTGGTAAAGCGGGAACATATGCTCTCTATCCTCAAAGATGGCTTCAGCTGAATCTTTATCTTTTAAAGGAGCAACCAATCTTCCCCAACTACCTATAGCAGGCTTTAATATCGAAGGATAACCAAAATTTTCAACGGATTTTAGAGCACTTTTAGGAGTAAAAGACAAAGATGTGCGAGGCGTTGGTACACCATTTTTAAGAAGGGCGAGACTAGTAAGAAGCTTATTTCCAGTAGTAAGGGCGACGTTAAAACGGTTGACAACTGAGATGCCTTTTGCCTCAAGGGCTGCTGTAAGATGTAAACTTCTAAAATAGCTTACGCATCTTTGGAGTACAATATCCCCAAATATCTTTGTATAATCATCATCTAAGAGTAAGAAAAGGTCTTTGGAGTCAAGTAGCTTCATTTCAACTCCCCTCTTCTTTGCCGCATTAGCGATTGCTTTTTCTTCCCATCTGATGTAATCATATACCATAG
This sequence comes from Candidatus Methylarchaceae archaeon HK02M2, assembly GCA_024256165.1. Lineage (NCBI taxonomy): Archaea > Thermoproteati > Nitrososphaerota > Nitrososphaeria > Nitrososphaerales > Candidatus Methylarchaceae > Candidatus Methylarchaceae archaeon HK02M2. The sequence goes on along the minus strand of JAKLZG010000087.1, from coordinate 22,544 downwards.
AGATAGTTAAATTTCATTCACCCCAATCTTCACCAACTGCCTGTACTGAACGAAGATCGAATATCTTATCCTCTTTTTTGTAAAGCTCGAATGAAGCACCACAATCAGGGCATGTGACGATTTCACCTTCAAGGGCATCTTCTGGTATAGGTATATCACCTTCACATTCAAGACACTTCATTAGTTTCACCTCCCTCATATGCACTTATCTAAGCAGAGTTTAAAGCTTGTCTTCAACTTTTAGTACTTCTTCTTCTAGCTCTTCAGATAAGCTCAGTTCAAATAGATCGCCACACTGAAGTTTTTTTAGACCCTGAGCTAGTTTGACAGCTTCTCCCATACTAGGACTTAATCCCAAAATATGTAAAAGGAAGGCAGCCGTATTCTTGCCTGATAGTTCACCTATAACAACTTTCCTTTTATTACCTACAACCTTCGGAGGTATAAGTTCGTAAGCTGCAGGCTCTCTGATAATTGCAGCAATATGGGTACCAGCTTTATGCTTGTATGCATTTTCCCCTACAATTGGCTTCGATTCAGGAGTTTTTACGCTTGTATATCTCTCAAGTAAATCTGAAAGCTCGCTTAGTATATCCGGCTTTACTTTCAGTTTTCTTTTATAGATCAAGTTCAATGCCATCACAACTTCAGCCAGAGGAGCGATTCCTACTCTCTCTCCCAATCCATTTATAGTAACATGAATCTGATCTGCGCCTGCTTCAATTCCAGCTAATGAATTGGCTGTTGCCAAACCTAAATCATTATGACAGTGGACATCAATAGGGGCATCTATTACCTCTCTAACCGTTCTTACAAGGTTAGACATACCTTTTGGTCTTAAGATTCCTAATGTATCAGGCAGTCCTAACCTATCTGCCCCAGCATCTACAACTTCTTTACAGATTTTCTTTAAAAATATAGGATCGGATCTACTTGCATCCTCCATTGTAAAGCGTAATTTCAAACCATGGCTCTTTGCATATTCAACAGATTGAACTGCTCTCTTAATCGTCTCATCTCTTGTAACTTTGAGTTTATACTTTAAATGAACATCAGATACAGAATGATACATAGCTATCCAGTTAGCATCACAATCAAGAGCTACATCGATATCTTTTTGCAATGCTCTGATATGAACAACTATATCTGCCCCTAATCCAGCTTTTACAAGCCTTTTACAAGATTCTTTATGGCTAGGAGATACAATAGGGCTTATTTCTAAAGCATTAACTCCAAAATAATCTAACATCCAAGCAATCTGCAACCTCTGATGAGTGGTAAAAGAAACTCCTGGCGATTGTTCACCTTCTCGTAACGTACTATCAAGTATCATTAAATCTTTTATTGGATTACTTGAAACTTTATTGTACCAATTTGCCAAGTAACTTGAGTCGATTTTCGTTATTTTATGTTCTAAATTAGTATTTTTTAATTCAGATTGCATCAATATTAGTCATCATTTATCCAATAAACGTATATATAAATTTTTACAATTTAAGCCCAGCTTTTAAGGATTATCATAGTATTCGTATTGGTAATTCCGTCTATACCTCGAATTTCGTCTATGCATTTATTTACCTCTACTATATTGTTGGCAGTGATATTCACAAAAATATCATATTGTCCTGTCACCTCATGAATGTCTACGATTCCATCGATTTCGCAAAGCTTCTTTGAAATTTCTGATGAGGATGTTGAGGGACTAAGGGAGATCAACACAATTGCATTGGCGCTTTCACTCACATTTACTTCAATTGTGAACTTTTTAATAATCCCTGTAGCTATAAGATTTTTTATTCTCTTTCTCACAGCTGCTTCTGATAAGTCTACTTTCTCACCTATAGCACCATATGGAAGCCTAGAATTATCCTTCAATACTTCTATTATCTGCTGGTCTATTTTATCCAATCTTTCACCTTAAACGATACTTTAAGGACATTAAGGATTGAGATAAATATTTTTGTCTATAAATTAAATGAAAAAAAGGAAGGGGGGAATTTTTATGCAGATATCGCTTACACTGCGGTTATTCCTCTCTCTAAGACTTCTTTCTTTGCAACACGAAGGTAGATTAGGTAGATGAAACCTATAGCCATCCATATGAAGCCTGGAGTCATCATAGTGTTCCAAATAGGACCACCTTCGAATGCAGATGCCTCTGCAATACCAGGTATACCTGCTGATCCGCTGCTCCACCAGATGTAGCCCATTAGGGCTGCACCTACTATTGGAACTATGATACCAAGTATGAAACTCTTACCTGTTATTTTCTTCGCTGAAATAAATAGGTTGTCTACGTTCATGAAGAAATACATTATCAGTACACCCCAAGCACACCATGTGGCAGTGAAAACGAATGTGTCTATCAGAGCCATGCCCATGAAATATGTGACTACAGGAATAAGCACAGTTACAATTCCAACGAGCATAGCAGCTATGTGAGGGCTTTTGAAAGTTGGATGTGATTTACCAAGGGATTTTGGTAAAACTTCATCCGCACCCATTGCTTGTAGAATTCTGCTTATCGTTAGAGCCGCAGCTGTACCGCTACCAAGCGCTGATAAGAGCATCGCTCCAGACAGAATTGAAACACCAGTATTTGCGCTACCGAACCAGGCCTCACCAGCTGTTTCTGCGAGTGGTGAGACGTCTCCTGCTGCTATTACAGCGTCTTGCATGGTGGTGAAAGTTGCTACATCACCGGAGTACGGTAGCATCATAGCCCATGCCCAGAAGACATAGATGGCACCTACAATCAGAATACAGAGTACAGCGCCGAGAGCACAACTCCTGTATGGATTTTTAGCCTCTCCAGCGAAGACGACTGTACCGTCGAAGCCATAGAAAGCGAAGAAGAACAAGAAACCAGCTGTCATTATTATTCCTAAGTCTCCTGATTCTGCTCCTGACCAGCTAGTGAAAGACGGATCGAAAGGAGCTGCTAAATTGGCGTTCGGTGGGATTGCTGTAAGAGCCCATAATGCAATGATGAAAACGAGTACAATTTGGACGATAAGGACTAGCTCCATAGTAAGTCCACCTGCCTCTACTCCGCGGTAAGCAATGAGTAGCATGACTAGTGCTGCGATTATAGCAATCAAGATATCCAAATACGCGTATGTGCCTCCTGGCACTCCCATGAGGGATGAGATAAATATGTCACCATAGACTCCTGCGAATAATGCTCCAGCTGTAGGAAGGAAGAAATATGCCAATACTGTAGCCCATCCAACCATGAAACCTGCGTGTACACCCAGAGCCTCTCTTGAATATGAGTATGCACCACCAGAATAGGCGAACTTCAATGCAAGTACAGCGACGCTAATCGCTGTAAAGATACATGCTATAGTACCTATTAGAATAGGTAAGGCTAATACTGGCCCGGTACCTTCACCTAGCATAGCTGGGAAGAATCCGACACCATATGCTGCAGGACCTATGAGAGCCATTGCGATAGCGATTATCGGCGCAGTGCCGAGAACTTTTTTCTTTTCTACTTCTGCTTCACCCATAGGATTTCTCCTTTCCGAAGAAATGAGGAGCACACTATTATATCTTTCCATTAAACTTATATTCTCTTCATTTATCATTAAAAATATTAAAAATATATAAATTTTTGATTTGAAATCGATAAAAAATTTATAAAAAAAAATTCATTTTTTAACTCTAGTAATATATAATTCATTATCAGACGTCAGATATTTGGGTTAAGGAGTGGTAATAACATATATGCCCCTCCTAAAATAATAGTAATTGCGGGGATTGTCAAAATAAGATTGTTAAATACTCCATCGCCATAGCTAAACTTAGTGATTTATATAGCCTCAGACTAATACCAATTTTATAAGAATTAAAGAGACTTTCTTCAAATATTTTAAATCTTATTTTAAACATTAGTAAGGCATTTAAATAAAGTGTTGTTCTATTAAATTGTGTTTATAAATGTCGAACCGTCTTTACCTTATAGGAGAAGCGTTATTAGGAAGAGAACCTGAACTCGCTCATATAGACCTCATCATAGGCGATAAGGAAGGAGCTGTTGGTCAGGCATTTGCAAATGGGCTAACCACTTTATCTAGAGGACACACCCCATTACTTGCAGTAATTCGACCTAACTTACCTTCTAAGCCTTTTACTTTGATCGTACCCAAGGTCACTATAAAGGACATGGAGCAGGCAGCAAAAATCTTCGGTCCAGCTCAAGCAGCTATAGCAAAGGCAATCGCTGATTCTGTAGAAGAAGGATTAATCCCTAATGATAAAGTCGACGATTGGGTCATTATATGCAGCGTATTCATCCACCCTGAAGCCAAAGATTATAGAAAGATATATCACTATAATTATGGAGCTACAAAGTTAGCCCTAAAAAGAGCGTTAATTAATTATCCACCCCTCGATAAAATTATATATGATAAGGATAGGGCAACTCACGCAATTATGGGCTTTAAAGTTCCAAGACTGTGGATGCCACCTTATTTGCAGGTAGCTCTCGACATACCTGATCTTGAAAAGGTGAAATCGATTATAAACCAGCTACCAACAAGCGATAGAATAATCCTAGAGGCTGGCACTCCACTAATCAAAAAATATGGAGTTAAAGTCATTCGTGATATAAGAGAAATTGTAAAAGACGTCTTCGTAGTAGCCGACTTGAAGACATTGGATGTAGGTCAAGTTGAGGTAGATTTAGCGTATGAGGAGACTGCTGATGCAGTAGTGGCTTCTGGTCTAGCATCAAAAGACACATTAGACAAGTTCATTTATGAAGCAAAGAGATTAGGAATTTACTCTTTCGTGGATATGATGGATGTAGAAGACCCAATCCGAATTTTAAATTCACTTCAGGAACTCCCAGAGGTCGTAATTCTTCACAGAGGTATTGATGAAGAGAAAGGTGGGAAGACTAGATGGGACCTTATCAAAGAGATAAAAAAGGCATTCAAGGATAAAAAGATACTTATGGCAGTTGCTGGAGGGATAGATCCAGATAATACTACTCAAGCTCTAAAGGCTGGTGCAGATATTCTGATTGTGGGCAGGTATATCACTCAAGCCAAGGATGTTGAAAAGGCAGCTAGAGACTTCTTGAAGTTAATTGGCTTGGACATGGATACCTTTAGAGTACATGTAGAATAATCTTCTTGATAAATGAAACCAAGATTTACCCCTGGTTTTACTGCACGGCTAGACTATAAAGGGAGATACTTAATTGGAGAGAAGGAGGCTTGGATACTCGAAGGGATACAGAAGATTGGGTCTTTTATGGGAACGGCTAAAGCATTAGGAATCTCTTACGCACATGCGTGGAATACAATTAATCGAATTAACAAGATTTTAGGAGACCCCGTTATAGAGGCAAGAAAAGGAGGAGAGTTTGGAGGAGGCGGTGCTAAGCTTACAGAAGTTGGTATTACAATCTTACAAGAATACAAGAAACTCGAAAAGCAGCTAGAAGAGTCATTATCTTATAAAATCCAAAAACCCAAGATAAAGAGAAAGCTCTTCAGCCATGAAATTACAGTCCCAGACTTATCAATAATTGGAAGCAATTGTATTGGAATTGAAATTCTCATCGAATCAATGACAAAAGAGCTGAAATTCAGATCTGAGTTAGTTAGTATAGGGTCATCTGGAGGGCTAGCCGCTGTGATGCTCGGTGAGACGGATATAGCAGGGATTCACCTACTTGATGAAGAGACTGGACAATATAATCTGCCTTTCCTAAAAAGATATTTCATCGATGATAAAGCTGTTTTAGTTAAGGGATACTTGCGTGAACAAGGATTTCTCACTAATGTAGGCAATCCGAAAAAAATTAAGAGTTTTGAAGATCTTTTTTCAAAGGATGTAAAATTTGTGAACAGAAGTTTAGGCTCAGGGACAAGATCGATCATTGACCAAGAGATAAAGAGGATGGCTAATGTGAGAGGTCTAAAGTATAAAGAATTATTTAAGAATATCAAAGGATATAATATAGAAGTAAATTCTCATAAAAGGGTTGCAAAGGCGGTTATTAATGGCAAAGCTGATGTAGGGGTTGGTATTAAAGCTATAGCGGAGAGATATAAATTGGATTTCATCCCGCTATTTGAGGAAAATTTCGATTTTGTCATAGATAGAAATCGTTTAAAGAAACCACTTGTGAGTTCATTTATAAAGACACTTAGCTCTGAAAGATTTAAAGCAGAATTGGAAAAAAGAGCTTCGGGAATCAAAGTAGTTAATGAGACTGGCAACATAATTTATGAACCGTAAAATAGTTTTTGAATCATAATCGTCTTAAACATAAAAGCGGGAGGCTTCGTCTTCTATGATATCCCCGACTTTCATAAAGTACAATCTTGTGGCATAAGGCATCAATGATAGATTTTTCTCGATAGCCTGTAATAAGAACGGTACTGTGCGCCTCGATGCTTTGAGTTTGAACTTCATACCTAATATGGGGTCTTGCTTCAAAGAAATGGTGTCACGTAGATTCTCAGGACATAGAGATTTGGCATCAGATTCGATTATTTTAAACCAATAAGCCAATATTTCAGGATCAAGTCCAAGCTTCTTATCCTCAATCATCTTCACAAGCTTATCTATTGCGCTAATCCCGAGATCTTCTTCCAAGGTAAATATCAGAAAATTAACCTTAATTTTAAAAGTTACTTTACATTTCGAATATAGTATGTTAATAATCGCTCATAGAGGAGCATCCGCATATGAGCCAGAAAATACATTAAGAGCTATCGTAAAAGCATTAGATATTCATGCAGATATGATCGAGGTGGACGTTCGATCGAGTAAAGATAATCAGATAGTTGTGATTCACGATGAGAAGGTTGACAGGACAACAAATGGAAGTGGATATGTTAAGGACCTAACTTTAAAAAAATTGAAGAATTTAAATGCTGGGAAAGGGGAGGTCATTCCAACTCTTAAAGAAGTCATTGATGCTATAAGAGATAAAGCGATATTAGTAATCGAGATAAAAGTCCTGAATATAGAGAAGTCTGTTGTCAAAATTGTTGAGAATGAAGGTATAGAAGAAGAGGTCTTAATAACTTCATTTTATCATCCTATTTTAAGGAAGGTAAAAGAGTTTAATCCGATCCTGAAGACTGGCGTTATCTTCAAGTGTCATCCGATTAAATCTTCAGAACTTGCGTTAAATGCTAAAGCGAATGTATTACTTCCAGAATATAAGTACTTCTCACAAGAAATGGTCACAGAATCCCATAGAAATGATTTAGAGATATTTCCTTGGACAGTCAACGATATCGATAAAGCAAACTACATAATTAAAATGGGTGTAGACGGGATAGTAACTAACATACCCGATATTTTAAGAACGAAAACTTGAATATGGATTTAGAGTTTCATATTCTTTATTATCCGTAACAACCTTTTACCTACTCTTGTGGAAAGAAATTCTTTAGGGACTAGATAGCTTACATTCGCAGGGAAGGCATCAATAGATTCAAAACCATAATTTATAGCGATAGATGAAGGCAGAAGTGCAAATATAGCCTTTCGGTTTGTGATCAGATCTATTGCAGCGTCGTAAGACCATGTCTCAATAATATTAAAATCCTTAATTATTCTCTTGATACACTTTTCGGCATAATTTCTCAAGGTAGAGCTACTTCGTGGCAATACAAATGTAGAACCTGAAGAAATCTCCTTCTCGGAGGAAGCCCAAACCATCCTCATTTTAAAAGTTCCAAGATTAGTAAGTTTGGAGGGAAAATTAGATGAGTTTAAGATTGTTTTACTCTCTGGTATACAAGATACTAACAAGTCGGCAATTTCATCTCTAATCCATTGTAAACCATGCTCGAGTCCTCTGAATTCAGCCCTTATTTTTATACCTAATCTTCTTAATTTGTTTAGGATTATTTGCGATATAGGACTTAAGTCACCAACAGCTATAAGATCGGCTATTTTTGCATCTGAAAAGAGTTTTACTCTAACATTTTCATCCTTCTCTATCAAATCCACATTTTCAGGAATTTCTACAATGCCATCTGCGGAACTTAGGGAAGCTATTGCACCAGAGCCACCAAAAATGGGAACGACAACAGTAGCCCTTCTGTTATATTTTAAAAAAACAGGGAGATATTCTTTTCTTCCTCTCTCCGATATATGTCTTAATGCCATTTTTGCCATCAACTTTCTCCTAACTCCTACTTTCTTTCCAGACATCGCTCTCAAAACAGGATCAATGATCAGATCATATATGATCAAAGAAGAGACCGGGAATCCTGGTAATCCAAATATAGGCTTATCACCTATAGCAGCGATTATCGTGGGTTTCCCTGGTTTTGCGGCAATTCCATGAACTATAAGACCAGGGTTTCCAAGTCCATTAAATACCCTATAGGCTAAGTCACTGACTCCAGCCGATGTACCACCAGACATTATTATAATATCTGCGCAACTTAAACCTTCTATAACCGCTCTACGGATTTCATCGATCTTATCTCTCTTTATACCAAGATAAATGGGTATACAACCTGATCTCTTGACTAAAGCGCCAATAGAATATTGGTTGACATCGTAAATTTCAGAAGTTTTTAATTTTATACCAGGTGCAACAAGCTCATTTCCTATGGAGAAGATAGCAACTTGGGGCTTCATCAATACCTTGACTTTGAGGTAGCCTAATCCCGTCAATATACCAACCTTTTCGGCTGTAATCTCTTCACCCTTACCCATTATAAATTGGCCATGATAAACATCCGAGCCCTTAGCTGCTATGCCTGAGCCTTTTCCTACGGAGTCGAAAATTAGTACTTTATCTCCTTCTAGGGATGTTTTTTCAATCCGAACTACAGCATCAGCTCCTTTTGGGATGATAGCACCTGTATCTATCTCGATGCACTCCCCTCCACTAATCTTTAAAATTGGTGATTCACCGGCGTTTATTCTGCCTATCAATTTCAATTGCGTAGGATTCGTTTCGGATGCAAAGGATGTATCTATAGCTCTAACAGCATAGCCATCTAAGATGGCCCTTGAAAAAGGTGGAAGATCAATTCTTGCGACTATATCTTCACCTAAGATACTCCCATAAGCCTCTTTAGTATCTACTTCTTCTATTCCCAAATGATTTGGTGTTATATATTTATATAAAGCTCCAAGCGCTTCTTCAATTGTAACTAGCTTTTTGAAGATTACTCTACTCAATTATCATCCTTAGCCCTGTATTGAGTCATAAAGATTGATTTGTACTTCTGAGCCGCTATCAAAGCCTTCCGATCTGTATGGGACAATAAGAAAACCATTAGCCTCTATAAGAGAAGAAATTGAACTCGAACCTATTACTCTGACTGGTTCAGCGATTAACTTCTCACCTACTTTTTTTACTATTACTCTCACATAACCCTCCACACCAAGGCTAGAAGAAACTTTAGATTGCAGTTTAGCTGTTACAATCGGTCTTGGAGGCTCCGGAGCATTAATAATTTTATACAATAAGGGCCTAACTAGGGCAATATATCCTATAATACATGCTGTTGGAAAACCAGAAAGCATGAAAAAGAGTTTACCGTCTACAATTGCTACTCCTGTAGGCCTCCCAGGTTGAATCCCTATTCCTCTTATCAACAATTTCACACTTCCAACTCTTTGAACAGCCTCTGGCACAAGGTCAAGCTCGCCTACTGAAGTTCCTCCAGTGATAATAAGCACATGATTGTTTACTATGGATGATCGAATAGCTTGTGTAAGCGCTTCTAGATCATCCTGCACAGGTTTGATATGATCAACTTCTATCCATGGTTTCCTACACAGGGCAGATAGAGTATACATATTTGTATCAACCGTCTTGTACAAATCCCCTTCTTCGTTGGGTTCAACGAGTTCACTTCCTGTAGGCAATATTACTATACGTAACTTTTCGAGGACCTTTACATTCATCTTTTTTAATTGAGCAAGCATCCCTAAATCAAATGGATTTATTATTCGACCCGCTTTTAGAACGCATTTTCCTTTTTTAACATCCTCCCCTATTTGAATAACATTATCACCAATAGGGAAACTCTTTAGGATCTCGATTTCATTATCTCCTAAAATATTTACGTATTCGGCTGGTATAACTGTGTCTAAGCCATCTGGCAAAGCAGCTCCAGTAGCTATTTTTACAGCTCCTTCAGTCCATTTGGGAGGAATCGCGCCTATCTTTACTTCATCTATTACTTTCAATATCAATGGAGAGAATCGTGAAGCAGATAACAGATCGATTCCTTTTACTGCATAACCATCGAAAGCTGACTTGTTTACTGGAGGGATATCTACTTTCGAGATTATATCCTCTGCTAGCACTCTACCTAAACTTTCATCAAAGTGAATCTTTTCAATTCCAAGCTTTATCGTTAAATGCTTTAAGATCAAATCAATAGCATTATTGACCTTGATCGACTTCTTTAGAAATTTATATCCCATATCTAGTGGTGGTTTGATGGTTCAAATTAGTAAACTTTTTCATCAAATCGTACTGAATAATGATTAAAGATTTTATTAGATCAGTCTAATAAAATATAGTAATTTAATCTTTCTTTTCAATGTCTTCTAGTATAGTCTGGAGGTCGTCCTCATGTTCAACTTCATCCTCAAGAATTTCAAGTACCATATGATATGTGATTGGGTCTTTATCCTTAACAACTCCAAGTAATTGATTATAAACGTCAATAGCACACTGTTCGCCCTTTATATTCTGTTCAAGTATAACTTTTACTGACGGGTCTACTGGAGTCTCATAACCACAGTTACTCATATCATACCAATCTTCTGGTTTAAGAAGGGGAGTGCCTCCAAGTTGTAAAATTCTATCTACAAGCATTCCTGCATGTCTTAATTCATCGTTAGCATGTTCTTCAAGCTCAAGAACAACTGCTTTTCTCATACGTCCTACAACAACCTTAGCCCCTATCCAATATTGGTAGTAAGCAAGCCATTCGTCTGCAAGCGCTTTATTAAGCGATTCTACAAGTTCACTAATCTCTAGGCCAACAATCTCTCTTCCTTTTGTTCCCATTCTCATTATACCCTAACTTTACTATAAGGTGTACGATGTTTATATTATTTTTGTGTTAATTGTAACATACTAGACTTTTATTTTGCTACACTTCCGAAGGTAGTCTCGCTTTCTGTATCGCTCCTCTAATACTTCTTTTGGGTACATAGGCTTTTTAAATATAGATCTACTTAAAAATTCTGTAAATAATTTTATGGTGAGGAGTTTGCCACTAAATCCCACACTGAATGCACACCAATTACTAACAATTTCAGGCATATTTTTGATCTTACTTGGAATCATTTTGGTGTTATTACCTATAATCATTCGTCATCTACCGTTTCTAGAGAATCTTCCACCAATAATAATTTATGTATATAAGAGTGGAGATTTTTATTTTGTAATTTCCCCTTTGCTTATTTTAATTAGCTTGTTATTTTTAATCTTATATTTTATCAAACGATAATTAATTTTATTTCAATATTAGATGATCATCAGTCCCTGTCAGTGGTTATCCCATAATGACTAATAATAGGGGTTAAAAAGATGCCATGATTAATAATAGACTTACCAAAGCAGAAGAGAAAAGTTAAATAATTGTAGAAAAAAAGAATACTGCATTTCATGAGTGTTTGCAAAAAATGTGGTCTACCTACCGATCTCTGCGTCTGTGAAGAGCTAGAAAAAGAGGAAACAAGGATTGTTGTCCGACTTGAGATGAGAAGGTTTAGGAAACCGACAACCATGATCGAAGGGCTAAACCCGAAACGGACTGATCTGAATAGAATAGCTCAAAAGTTAAAAAGTAGGCTTGCTTGTGGTGGAACTGCAAAAAATGGGTACATACTCTTGCAGGGAGATCACAGAGATATAGTTAAAGGAGAGCTTGTCGATCTAGGGTTCAACGACTCCTCAATAGAAGTCCAATGAGATTGGGGATTTGTTGTTAGAGGATGAACTTAAAGACAGAAAGATGAAAGTAGTTTTACGTCATACTTCAATAAAGCGAAGAAAAGTCTGTCCTAAATGCCTATGTGATCTTGAGATGATTCCCCCTTTTTGGGGATGGCTTATACCACAAGAGTACAGATGCAAATCTTGTGGTTACAGCGGTCATGTATTTGTTGAACCTGCTGAGTAAAAGATGTATAGTCTAAATACAATATTCAAATATGAAGGTAACACTTCATGGTTTTATATCTAGAGAGGGGGATCGAATTCAACTATTGCCTTCGTTCTTCTTTAAGACTGAAAACTAAAACACTTTATAAGATGATGTCTCCAAAGAACATATCTCCATATCTAAGGTGTATGAAGTGAAAAGGGTTAATTTTGCTCTACCCAAAGGTTCTCTTGGTAGTACTACTTATGAGTTTTTAGATAGAGCTGGATATAAGTTGTCGGGACAAGAACGTACATACCGTCCATCGATAAATGATCCTATGGTAGAGCCGAGGATATTAAGACCGCAAGAAATCCCGATTTATGTAGCAGAAGGATTGCAGGATATAGGAATAACGGGAATAGATTGGATAAAAGAGACCAGATCTGATGTCGAGGTTCTTTTAGACTTGGAGTATGGTGCAATAAAGATGGTAATAGCAATACCTAAACCGTGGACAACCATAAACTCTCTTTCACAACTTATTAAAAATTTTTGGAAGGATAAGAAAGAGTTGAGGACTTCAACAGAGTACCTTAATACTACTGTTGCATACTTTAAATCTAATCCAAATTATCAAAAGTATTATGGGAATCTAGATCCTTTGGTAATAACCCCTTGGTGGAGGATCGGTAATAATCCTAAAGTAAACATTTTCCTTTCTTTTGGAGCGACTGAAGCCAAACCACCAGAAACCGCTGATGCAATAGTAGATGTAACAGAGACTGGCACTACTCTCGAGCAAAACGATCTTAAGATAATCGAGGAAATTGGGATTTCCACAGCCCATCTAATTGCTAACAAAGAAGCTTTGAAAGATCCTGAAAAGAAAGAAAAAATATACGATATACTGACCTTACTCAAGGGAGTTGTTGACGGTAGGAAGAAGCTGCATATATTTGTCAACGTGAGTGAGACTAAATTACCAAAATTACTGAAGCAACTTCCAGCACTGAAGAGGCCAACTATATCTCCCCTATCAGAAAAAGGTTGGTATTCCGTTAATACAGTCATAGAAAAAGGAATTTTCATCGAGCTTTTGCCAAAGTTAAGAAGATTAGCTCAAGGTTTAATAGTTTATGAACCGAGGCAGGTTCTTTCTCTCAATGAAGTTCCAAATGCAAAAAAGGGTGATCTGCCGTAAAAATATGGAAAACTTCAGAAATACCTTCACAATTTCTTGAGGAAAGATCATACACTTCACCGAAATGGGTTAGTGAGCTCGAAGGATATGTCAAGGGCATAATAGATGAGGTTCGTAGGAATGGTGATAAGGCCCTAATCGATTTTATTAAAAAATACGATAATGTTAAAGTCAATATTGACAAATTCATAGTTGACAAAGAAGAGATAGATAAAGCATATGAGAGTGTGACTGAAGATGAGATTTCAGCCTTAAAATACTCAAAAAAGAGGATTGAAAAATTTCAGAATTTTCTCCTTAAAAGGTTGAAATTTAGATGGCATGATAGAGAAAAAAGTGTCAAAGTAACAAATTTAGCTCTTCCCATTAGTAGCACGGGTTGCTACGTTCCAGGGGGATATTCACCTTATCCTAGTAGCTTACTCATGACAGTAGTTCCAGCAAAGGTCGCAAAAGTTCCACGCATTGTGGTCTGCTCACCACCTATGAGTAATTATCAGCTCGACCCAATTCTTCTTGTGGCGTCAGATATAAGTGGAGTAGATGAGATATATAAGATCGGAGGAGCTCATGCAATAGCTGCTATGGCTTATGGGACTGAAAGTTTAAAATCTGTAAACAAAATTGTGGGTGCAGGGAATAGATATGTCACCACATCCAAGATATTGGTATCCAAGGATATTGCAGTAGATATGCCAGCAGGTCCAAGCGAGATATTGATATTGGCAGATGATTCAGCAAATCCTCATTTTATCACTCTAGACCTATTATCGCAAGCTGAGCACTCACCAGAAAGTGTTTGCGGATTGGTAACGACATCGAAAGGTTTGGCAGATCAAGTCATCATAGATTTAGAAAAAATGAAAACAAAGATGGCAAGGCCCGAAATAGTTTCAAAAGCTCTGGATAAAAGTGGCTTTGTGATAATTTGTGATAGCATGGATGAGGCAGTAGACTTTGTAAACGATTTCGCTCCTGAGCACCTAGAGATAGTAACTAAGAAACTTGGTATGATTAAGAAGAAGATAAGATCGGCGGGAATGATCTTTTTAGGTTCATATAGCCCAGTGTCAGCTGGAGATTATTGCACTGGAACAAATCATATATTGCCGACAGGTGGTTCAGCGAAGGTCTATTCTAACCTTTCTGTGATAGATTTCGTAAAAACTGTGAATGCAGTACAATGCTCGAGAGGAGGGTTAAGCAAAATGATGAAGCCCATCAGCATACTAGCTCGTAGAGAAGGATTGATTAACCATGCCTTAGCCGTGGAGGGAAGATTCAAAGAATAAAAAAATCGAAAAGTTAGTTTATTTAGTACAGATGATAAACTGAAAATAATAATTTCGATAGATGATAATAAACTATCTTAGATAAAAATAACTAAAGAAGAGTAAATAAATAAATTTGTAGGACATTAGGGGTATGAATAGAAATAAAAATTCTGAGAAATGGCTTCAGAATAGGCTAAAAGAAATTAAATTTTTCATTAAATATGTAAAACCTGAGTCAATCTCTGATGTTGCTTCAAAGGCGGGAATTGATCCCAAGAGGGTAATAAAACTCAACCAAAATGAGAATCTATTTCTTTCAAGAAAGTTCCTTATTTCTCTCATAAATGAAGTCATTGATGAGATTGATCCAAGGGTCTATCCTAAGGAAGGAGAAATAAATTTAAGACAATCTTTAGGCAGATATGTCGGACTACCTTCCGATTTTACTATAGTGGGTAATGGAAGCGATCAAATCATAGATCTTATCCTTCGATCTTTTTTAAGAAAAGACGATATCGCTGTTTCTATTGCGCCTACTTACTCTATGTATAAATGGTCAGCAAATCATCTAAGAATAAAATATCTTGAAGTTCCTTTAAAAGAGGATTTTTCTTTAGATGTTGATAAGATTATTGAATCCTCAAAGGGTAAAAAAGGCATTTGCATTATATGTTCACCTAACAACCCAACAGGCAACCAATTTGAAATAGATGATATTGTGGCACTAATTGAGAATTTTCCTGGGATCGTATTATTAGATGAGGCTTATGTAGAGTTCTCAAAAGAATCGTTGGTTAGATTAGTCAAAAAATATGAGAACCTAATAGTAACTAGAACATTTTCAAAAGCATTTGGTCTTGCTGGAGTGAGGATGGGGTATGCTTTATCAGATCCTAAAATCTCGACTATCATATCTGAATATGCCCAACTTCCCTATTCTTTAAATTGTATTGCATTAAGATTGTCCTTAAAAGTTCTTGATATTATCGATAAATTCAAAGAAAGCATTAAAAGATTAAAAGAAGAAAGGGCGAAGCTATCAAAGAGGCTAAATACGATAAAGGGTGTAAAAGCTTTTAGATCTGATGCAAACTTCATTTTATTCACGGTTAAAAAGCCTTATGAAGAAGTCTTTGATAAGCTTTTAAGTAAAGGAGTACTGGTAAGGAAGATAAATACAGTATTAAATTTAAAAGGGTGCCTAAGGTCGACTGTAGGCTTACCCGACATGAATAACAGCTTCATTGAGGCACTTACATCAATAAGTTAAGTGGTCATTTTATGTATAAAGAGAAATATATTAAAATTCAATTAGGAGAAGATTCTGCTTTTATAAGATTTGATAGTCTTGAAAAGTTGAAAAAGGTCGATGCAATAGTATTTGACTGTGATGGTGTTATCATTGATGCTACGAAATCTTACTTATCATCAATAAAAGAAACGGTTAATTATATCTTCTCCCGATTAACGGGAGCAAGAATCGAAGATCAATTATTGGATAAAATGATCTACATTCTTAAAAAAGGGGGTGGCTTCAACAACGACTGGGCCGTTTCGTATATACTATCGTTGCTCACTTTGACCCTAATGCCAAAACAAATAAAAGAAGAATTTGTAAGAGCTCTTGATTCGAAGTATTTTAATAATTTAAAGAACCCATTAGATAAACTATTATTTGTTGAAAAGAGCTTAAGTAATGAGTATATCAATTTCGAAATCTCAAAAGATTCTTTACAAAGATTGATAGAATTAACGAAAAAGATAAGTTTATCAGGTAAATACTTTGATAAGATTCTCTTCTCTGATAGTTCAATATTACAACGTGATATACATATTCTTAGGTCTGGGAAAAAATTACTTTCCTACCCAGGAGAAGTCGGAGAAGGTCTTCTCATAACGATCTTTGAGGAAATATTCTTAGGTTGTAAACTTTTCAAAAATATCTATAGCCAAGACTGTTTATTTCATAAAAGTAGGGGATTAATTGAGAAAGAGGAAGTCCTCTTGGAAAAGGAGGCACTACAAAAAATCTCTACTTTGATCGGTAGAGCTAACTTTGGGATAGCTTCTGGGAGACCATTTATTGCTTCTGAATATAGTATGGGGGAATTGCTTGATTATTTTAAGCCGGAATCGAGAGTCTTCCTTGATGATATTGATAAAGCAGAAAAAGATGCAAAGCATAATGGTAAAGAAGGTGAATTAAGTAAACCCAACCCATATTCTCTATTAAAATGCGCAACAAATCTCATGCCATTTAAATTTGCACTATATTTAGGAGATTCGATGGCAGACTTTTTAATGGTCGAGTTTGCGAATAAAATAGAATCACGTTATTTATTTTGTGGTGTCTATTCTCACTTTGTTATGAGTGAAGAACAAAAGCTTGATTTTATAAAAAAAGGAGCAGATATCATAATACCATCAGTAAGACATTTACCATACATTCTAAAATGTATTAAAGAGGGAAAAGACTTTGCGTGAATCCCATTTAAAGAGAAAGACAAATGAGACGGAGGTTAATGTAAAAATAAAGTTAGGCGGGAATGGAAAGAGTATAACAAAGACTGGAATTAGATTTCTTGATCACATGATAAGGACGTTATCAATTCACAGTCTGATTGATATCGAGATCATAGCTATAGGGGACCTTGTACATCACGTGGTAGAGGATGCAGCCATAGGATTAGGTGAAGCATTAAAAAAGGCTCTTGGAGATCGTACTGGTATTCGTCGCTTTGGATCAAGCATAGTGCCTATGGATTGCTCCCTTGCAGTTGTTGCAATAGATCTTGTTAAGAGACCGTATAGTGTACTCGATCTAAAGGTTGAAAATAAAGAAATAGGAGATATAAAGACTGAAGACATCTATCATTTCCTAAACACTTTGGCATCTTCTCTAGAGGCAAACTTTCATATTCAAGTTCAATATGGTGAGAACGATCATCACAAAATAGAGGCTGCCTTTAAGGCTTTAGCATTATCTTTAAGACAAGCAGTTTCGATTGATCCGAAAAGAAGAGGCACCCCTAGTGCAAAAGGTGCTATATGAGTGGATATAGCTATTTTAAACTATGGAGTCGGGAACCTTTTCAGCTTAAAGTGCGCTTTGCAAAGGTCAGGTGTCGAGCCAAGAATATTAACAATAGGAGAGTTAGAAGACAGTATAGATTCTTTAATACTGCCAGGTGTTGGAAATTTTTCAACAGCGATGAGTGAAATAGGAGCTTTTAAAACTAAGATATTTGATCTAATCGATTCAGGCACTATAGTTTTTGGTATATGTTTAGGGATGCAGATCTTCTTCAAAAGGAGTGAAGAGTCAAGTGAGGAGGGTTTGGGATTGATAACAGGAAAAGTTGTGAAATTTATGGAAAATGTCAAGATTCCTCATATGGGTTGGAATAATCTAAAAATAGTGAAATATCATGAACTCATAGAAGGCTTAGCTGATAAATCTTACTGTTATTTTGTACATTCATACTATCCATCACCTTTAAGAAGAGATATCACAATAACCGAAACAGAATATGGAGTAGCTTTTCCATCGATATTGACTTATATGAATTTGTATGGTTCGCAATTCCATCCTGAAAAATCCGGCGAAGCAGGTCGCATCATCTTAGAAAATTTTATCAAGATTCTTAAAAGGTAGTCTAGATGGAATTAATTCCAGCTGTAGACATAAAAGATGGGCAAGTCGTAAGGTTAACTAGGGGGGACCCGTCTCAATTAAAATCTTACTCTTTACTGGGAAGTCCTTTGAGCGTGGTTAGGATATGGATCAATGAAGGTGCAAAGACAATACACATTGTAGATTTGGATGCGGCTCTCGGTTTGGGCACCAATATAACAATAGTAGAAGAGATTGTTAAAACTCTTGATGCTGATTTTCAAGTTGGTGGTGGAATCAGAAGCTTAGATATAGCTCAAAGTATACTCAACTTAGGTGTAAAGAGGATAATACTTGGAACGATGGCTTTCAGAGATGAAAAGGCATTGATCAAACTCTTAGAGGATTATAAAGAAAAGATTGTAGTGTCCTTAGATCACTATGGAAGGGAGGTCATGCTAAAGGGATGGAAAGTATCTTCGAAGATCGACATTAGTGATGCTGTTACGAATTTTATCAATCTTGGAGTAAGGATTTTTTTGGTAACTTCTATAAAGAGAGATGGAATGTTGACGAGTCCTGATTTTAAAATATTAGCCGAAATGCTTGAGATGAAGGAGGCAAAAGTTATAGCAGCTGGAGGTGTTAGTAAACTTCAGCATTTATCAAAACTCAAAAATATGGGAGTTCATGGCGTAGTGTTAGGAAAGGCGCTTTATGAAAATAGATTTACTCTTAAAGATGCTATTAATGTAATCTCATAGATGGAAAACAATGACACTAACAAAAAGGATTGTTCCGTGCTTGGATGTCTTTCAAGGTAGGGTAGTGAAGGGAATCAATTTCGTAAATTTAAGGAGTGCTGGGGATCCGGTCGAACTTGCTCAACGCTACTGTGAATCAAAAGCTGATGAATTAGTATTCTTAGACATTACTGCATCCTCAGAGAAACGCAAGATATTGGAGATAGTCGTTAGAGATGTGGCAGCGAATCTCGACATACCATTCACTGTGGGAGGCGGGATCAGAGGAGAAGATGATGCTAGATTAGTTTTATGCAACGGTGCGGATAAGGTCTCGATAAATACTTTTGCTGTAGAACAACCTAGATTGATCTCAAAGCTTGCAAAAATATTTGGCACACAATGTATAGTGGTTGCTATAGATGCAAAACGCCGTTACGATAATGAGGGTTCCATCATTGTGAAAACAGTCGAAGGAGATTGCTGGTTCGAGGTATATACATATGGAGGAAGGAATGCTACAGGCATGGATGCTATTATATGGGCACAAAAAGTCGCAAAATTGGGTGCAGGTGAGCTTTTAGTCACTTCTATGGATAGAGACGGTACTGAAAATGGTTTCGACTTGGAACTGACTCAGACAATATCTGAAAAAGTGAACATTCCAATTATAGCCAGTGGGGGTGCGGGCGAACCCAAGCATTTCTACGATGCATTTACAACAGGTAAA
This sequence comes from Candidatus Methylarchaceae archaeon HK02M2, assembly GCA_024256165.1. Lineage (NCBI taxonomy): Archaea > Thermoproteati > Nitrososphaerota > Nitrososphaeria > Nitrososphaerales > Candidatus Methylarchaceae > Candidatus Methylarchaceae archaeon HK02M2. The sequence goes on along the minus strand of JAKLZG010000087.1, from coordinate 2,876 downwards.
GCTGATGCAGCTCTTGCAGCTTCAGTTTTCCATTATGATAAGTTTCCAGTAGATGTTATAAAGAATTATTTAATAGAGCAAGGCATACAGATACGACTATGAATGGAGTCAATATAAATCAAATACAATTCGATAAAATTACTGGACTAATACCAGCTATTACTCAAGATTACAAAAAAAAGAAAGTACTAATGCTGGCTTATATGAATAAAGAATCATTGGAGAAAACCATTGAGACTGGATATGTCCACTACTGGAGTAGGTCGAGGAATAAGTTATGGATGAAAGGAGAAACTTCTGGAAATACACAAAGAGTTAAAGAAATCATAATGGATTGCGATAACGATGCTATACTATTGCTCATCGACCAGAAGGGGCCAGCTTGTCACACAGGACATGAGACTTGTTTTTATAAGAAAGTCAAGATTAAAGCTTAGATAGTTTGCGTTATACTTTTATCTATGTTATTACAATCAATTCCTAAGCATGGGCATAGATTCAAAGTTGTCACTTAATACTTTCAAGGTTTATAAGAAAAGCCATATAATAGTTGATAAAGACAAATGTAAGGTATGCATCGATAAGGCTTGCACATACTGTTGCCCTACTAAAACTTACATTTGGGAGAATGATGATCTAATAGTCTCATATGAAGGTTGCTTGGAGTGTGGGACATGTGAAATAGTATGTCCATACAATAAGATCCATATTACTTATCCTCCGGCTGGGCATGGCATTATTTACCGTTTTGGATAACGTAATGTTTTTGTTTAAGATTTTAAATGCTTCTTTTTATGCATAAATCACTGATAATCAAAGTAATTACTAAGTTCTTATAAAGTAAAAAGAATTCTTTTGGAGTGGGATATTGGTGTCTTCTAAAAGTCTGAGTATCATTGTCTGCGTAAAACAAATTCCAGCTGTTCCAGATTGGAAGATAGATCCTGATACCCATACTCTTGTACGTGAGGGTGTTCCGAGTATATTAAACCCTTGGGACATAATTGGGGTAGAAGAAGGCATAAGGTTACGTGAGAAGTATGGTGGGGAAGTAACGATCATAACGATGGGACCCCCTCAAGCAAAAGAGGCGATATTAGAGTGTCTGGCTATGGGTGCAGATAGGGGTATAATACTCAGTGATAGAGCCTTTGCTGGTGCAGATACTATAGCAACGGCGCATACTCTGTCGATGCAGATCAAAAAGATAAGATATGATATTATAATTTGTGGAAAATTGGCCATGGATGCAGAGACTGGTCATATCGGTCCCCATCTAGCGGAATTTCTTGGTATACCTCAAATCTGCTATGTAAAAAAGGTCGATGTACATATAGAGAGGAGAAAAGTAATTTCTCATAGAGAAGTTGATGAAGAAATAGAGATTGTTGAGTCTCCAATGCCTGTTTTACTTACTACAACTAAGGGTTTAAACGAGCCGCGCCTTCCTACTCTCAAGGGGGTTATCAGTTCAAGAAGGAAGAAGATTGAGGTAATCACTTCTTCGGAACTAGGTGGGGATATTAATAAATATGGCTCAAAAGGCTCGCCTACTTGTGTAAAGAGAATTTTTCCACCTACTGTTCGTAAACCTGAAATGATACTTCAAGGCGATTCTAAAGAAGTTGTTGAGAGTCTCGTTCAAATTTTATCAAAGAAAAAGATAATTTAAGGGGAAAGAATCGAGATGTCTGTGGAAGAGCCTAATGAAATCATAGATGTCAAAAAGTATAAGGGAGTATGGATATTTGCAGAGCAGAAAAATGGAAAACTCAAGAATGTAAGCCTCGAGCTATTAAGCGTTGGGAGAAAATTAGCTGAAAAACTCAGAGAAGAACTCATAGCAATTCTGTTGGGTGATCAGGTAGAGGAATTAGTAGAAGAGCTATCAGCTTATGGAGCCGATAAGGTGATTTTGGTCGAAAACGAGCTTCTTAAAAGGTATACTGTTGATGCTTATGTGAAAATATTATCTGAACTCTCTTTTAAATATAAACCATCTATATTATTTATAGGAGGCACACTAAACGGTAAAGAATTAGCACCTAGGCTTGCAGCACGCCTTGGTACAGGCATAAATGCTGATTGCACCGATTTCGAAATAAACAAACAAGGAAATCTAGTTCAGATCAAACCCTTTGGTAAACTTATGGCAGAGATCATATGCAAGTCCAGACCTCAGATGGCTACTATAAAACCCAATATATTCAAAAAGTCTGAGCAAAATTGGAATAGAAAAGCGGTTGTGATACGTGAAGAGTTCAAGATAAAACCTGAAGAAATACACACTAAAATCATAAAAATCATAAAGGTAGACAACAATCCTTACGAAAATATCGAGAGCGCTGAAAAAATCGTGGCCTGTGGTCGGGGACTAGGCTCCAAGGAGAATTTAAAATTAATTTATCAATTAGCAGATTTATTGGGTGCAGCAGTGGCAGGAACACGCTCAATAGTTGATAGAGGATGGCTATCCGTTAATCAGCAAGTAGGTCAGAGTGGGAAGAATGTTGCACCAAAGCTTTACATAGCTGTAGGCATATCAGGTGAAATATACCATACAATAGGGATGCAAAACTCTGATGTTATAATAGCTATCAATAAGGACCCCAATGCTCCTATCTTCCAAATAGCTACTTATGGTATCGTAGGAGATCTTTTTAAGATCGTTCCTCTTTTAATAAATAAGTTAAAAAATAGTTTAACTTTTAATGAGAAAGGATCCGACAGGAGTCACCTATAAAGCAATCTGGTTCTAACACCATGTTAATAAAACACGATTTATTAACATCCTGAGCGTGAACGCAATATTGTTATAAATATTCTATTACGAATAAAAAATGGTATTAATGGGTTGGAAAAAAATCCGAAAAGCG
>JAKLZG010000086.1 GCA_024256165.1 Candidatus Methylarchaceae archaeon HK02M2 | reverse complement strand
TCCTAGCCTTTAAAACTAAATTACTCCCAAGTGGATAATGATGTATCTCCCAAGCAGAGCCTCCTATACACTTGCCCCTTGCGTGGAACTCATGAACTTCGACAATGCCTGACTCTATGTCTGCCATTGCAATTATCTTTTGATAAGGAGAAATCCATTTAACATCAGAATACTTCTCGATAAGATCATTTCTAGTTAACAGAACAAATCACCATAGTAAAATAAGATGAATTCAGGAATATAATATCTTTTCACTTTTTTTCGGTAATTACACTCGGCGTTTCAGTTACCATCTCTGGAGCCTCTATTTCTACCCACATCCTATTTGATTTTTGGAGAGATAGTGCAAGTTTCAAAGTTTCGATCCATGACTTATAAACAATAACTTTCATACCAACTTTAAAATTTCCTTCTATCATCTTGTCTTTTGCTATTCGTATAATGCCCTTTCCTTCGTCTTTTTGGGCAGTCTGCATAACTTTGGCTCTAATTTGAGCCTCACTTAATATTTCCCCAAAAATATCGATCTCATCACCCGGTTTTACACCAATGTATGTCATAGTAGCCTGATCAACCCTTACAATGCCTATATCCCCCCTAACTGTCTCAGCAATGATTAATTGTGCTCTACCACTCAAATGTAATCATTTTACTCATTATGAAAATCTGTAATATAAACGCATTCTTCATATTTTACTTATTACTATTTACTAAATATAAAAAGAAAACAGCAGTTTATTATATAGTTATAAGATCAATATATTTCACAAATCTTACTCGATTTCTCAAGGACTCTGTTTATTGCTATTTGGGCTATTTCTGAGCCTAACTCCGCTATCCTTCTAATGTCATATATAATTAATCTTAAACGACATGCTACATATGCTTCAACTTCGCAACAAAGAACTTTTTCAATCAATCTTTCTTCTTCAGGTTTGATGATCTGCTTATATTCCTTAACTGCTTCATTGGCAAGTTTTATATTGCTTTTTGATATGCTCGTTATAGCATTATAACATATGTTAGAGGCTAAATTATTTAATTTCTCGATCTCATTAATTAGCGATTCATCAATTTTATTTATATGATTTTCAATACCCAGCAAATTTCTTGCGATTAAGTCCGCCCAATCAGCAATCCTCTCGAGATATTGTGCAATAACTCTATAATCTAAAACCATTAAAGGACTAGGGCCTTTTTTCCCAGTCATCTTTTCTTGTTCCATAAAACATAGTAGCCGAAGTATAAGGTAGTAAATTGTATCTGCCTCATTTTCACGGTTTATTACTTCCCTTGCTAACTCTAAATCACCATCGACAAGCGCTTTGATAGCTTCCTTTTGCATTAGAGAAGAAATTATGTATAATCTTAAGATTGCTCTATTTATCGGGAATTTTGTTGGATCTATAGAGCATTGAAGAATGACTTGATTTGGGGTTTCTTCTATAATACCTAATCCCATAAGTTTTGGCAAAATACCTCGTATCTCATTAAGATGGGAATTATTTAAACGCAAGGGGGCTACAACTCTTATCACGTCACGGCCTAGAATGTAATTCCCTACTATGATCCTTTCTAACATTCCCTCCTCTTCACATAACTTTGAATTAACGATAACCTCTTCAACCTTAACTTGCTTTTCAGCTAAGGTACTTGGAATCAACTTCAGAGAGCCGTCATCTTGGGACGTGATAAAAACCAAATCGCCTGGTTTAATGTCAGCCTTCTTCGCCCAATCACTTGGTAATGAGACAGCTAACGAAGAATGTCCAACTCTTTGAACTTTTCGACCTTCCATATGTATTCACATCATTTACCGATATATCATAGTTATTATTTTAAGATATTGGTATATATTAAAATATGATATTATTATTATACTGTTAATTTTAATAACTCAATTCTTATTATTGTTAAAAAATGGCCAAAAGGAATAATCCGCCTATATAGGGAGCTGAGAATTTATATATATACCAACCTATTCGAGCAGTAGGACGAAAAACGGCACTTATATTTAAGAAGATAAGTATAGTATTAAGTATACTTGAACCAATCAAATAAACTAATCCATAATAACCTAGAAAGAACATTAGAATCGATGTAAAACTAAGGGCGATTGATAATATAAAAATAAGCCAATATGCTTTTTTTCTACCAATCATTAAAGGTAACATTGGGATATTAACTTTTTGATAATCCTTAGCGAAAGTTGTCGCTAAACTCCAAAGGTGAAGTGGTCCCCAAAGCATTACAAGGAAACTCATTAGTAATCCTTGGAAATCAAGTGTTCCTCTACCGATTATCCAACCCAACCATACAGGAGTAGCAATAGCAGGGGCTGTGGCAAAAACATTTAGAATGCTCTTCCTTTTAAGAAATAGCGTATACACTATAATATAGCTAAATAGACCTAAAAATAAGAAGAAGATAGGAAGATTGCCTAAAAAGGAAATCAGTATAAACGAGATAAAAATCAATAGTATACCAAACACGAGAGCATCTCTTGCTTTTATCTTTCTCGAGGGGATTGGTCTACGCTTTGTTCGAGCCATAATTTGATCGATGTCTCGATCTATGTGACTGTTAAGGGCATTTGAGCCAGCTACTGATATAAAAACCGATAGGGCACCTAATAGACTTTCTATTTTTAATTCCCCTGATCTACTTATAAATAGAGATAAAATGTAGAGAGAAAGAACAGCAAAAGTGATTCTGGGTTTTATAAGCTGCCAGTATGCTGTAGTCTCCATTCGATATTCCCATCCTTCATATGCGTTTATTTCGGTATTGCTTGACGTTTATGCTAGCATAGTTTATAAATTTAAGATTTTAAAATTATGCTAATAGTATTTGAAAATGGATGGGGTAGTTCATTTAAAGCTTCTATCAAACTTTATAATTTTGTAAAGTCTATAGCTCAGTTTAAATAGCTATAGACTTTTTTACCTTTTTTTCTACTTGTACTATTGGTGTATCTACTTCTACCAAATCTGAGTTATAAGAAGGCATTAAAGCTAAGATATTATGCCATTCCTTGATAATTCTTTGCACAAGAATATTGACAAAGCCTTTTCCTCTGTAGGGTTGAGCGATTTCCAACGCATTGAGAGCTTTAGGGTGTGGCATGTTAGCCCAATTATCTATGATTGCAAAGCCAACTATTTTATTTTTTTCGACTAATACTAAGATTTCAGCTCCTTCTTTTAGCTTTTTTCTGAATATCTTCCTCAGCTCTAACTTTCCCTTCTCACCGGAAGACTTGATCCATGTAAAACCTTCTGTTATATCAAGAGCTTGAAGTTCTGAGACCGTTAGTTTTTTAATTATTAGTTCTTTATTGTCTGTTTTCCACATTTGTTCATTCACAGCTCCAATTCACCTTTTATTTTGTTACATGCTCTGTAATCTTTTCTTCTACGGTTACTCTTGGTACCTCGACCTCTACCTCTTCTAAAGCCGCCTTACCATAGAATGCATCTACAGCACCT
>JAKLZG010000085.1 GCA_024256165.1 Candidatus Methylarchaceae archaeon HK02M2 | reverse complement strand
AATGTGTAACGATGCGCCATTCTATCTGCTCGGACCCATTGTGACAGATATAGCCTTGGGATACGATCATATCGCAGGGGCTATAGGAGGTGCAATAGCGGCCATGGTTGGGGCAGATTATCTCTGTTACGTAACTCCAGCAGAGCATCTTGGACTTCCTAATTTAGAAGATGTACGTCAGGGTGTAGTCGCATCAAAGATTGCTGCCCATGCTGCAGATATAGTTAAGCTTGGTGAAAAAGCTATGAATCGTGATTCAGAGCTGTCCGAGTCTCGTTCTCTCCTTGATTGGGAGAGACAGATTAGACTGAGTGTTGATCCTGATCGTGCAAAAGAGATTCATTACAGAACAAAAAGTAAGAGCGGGACTTGTACTATGTGCGGCGATTGGTGCACATATAAGATTGTAGAAAAGGTTTCAAAAAAGAGAAAAATAAATTAAAAAAGATTATAAGAATGATGAATGGGCAGATGATATATGCCAATTACAGATACTATAAAAAAGCAGTTGGCTCAAAAGAGGAGACTCTTCTTCAAGATATGTTTAAAATGTGGCTCTAAGAACCCATTACCTGCTACTAGATGCAGGAAATGTAGAAGTGAAAATTTACGCTTGAAGAACAGGTCTCTTGGAGCGAAAAAGTAAATCAAGAACAAACTTATGATAAAGCACCTGAAGAACCATAACTGATCTTCATTTTATTTATCTAACCACTAGCACAGGACATGAAGCATTGGTTACGACACCCATTGAGACGCTACCTACAAGAAGTTTCCTTATTCCAGTCCTACCCTTAGCTCCTACCACGATAAGGTCACAACCTTCTCTTCTTGCGAATTCGCATATCGTATATACAACTGATGTACCAGTTCCTATAATTCTCTCTTCAACTTCAAGCTCAAAATCTCTTGCAAGGTTCGCAACTGACTGAGTGCACGTATAGGCGAATTTTTCTTCCTCTTTAGTAAGGACTGGAGAATCTATATATGGTACACCAGACTGGAATGCAGGCTGTAAGTAGATCGCTGATACGTGGAGTGCAACTATTTTCGCTTTTTTCAGTTGAGCTAAGTCTACAGCGAACTTTGAAGCTTTAATTGAATACTCAGAACCATCAGTGGGAACTAAAATTTTTTTTATTTTAACTTCTGACAGCTCCATAAATCTACAGATACGCCTTAGAATTAAAATATTTTCTTTTTATCATTATCACTAATAAATCAATAACAACCCGCTATTCAACATAGAAAATATTTTTAATCATATGCTGTCTCAATATTTGATTAGGGTCGGTAGTCTAGAGAACAATAAGGAAGCAACAGTTCAGAAAATCTGGTTAGGACGCTACTCTCACACAGTAGAGGTCCCAGGTTCGAATCCTGGCCGACCCACCTTCTGAAAGAGCCCATTTTTACCATATTTTCTTTAATCTCATCATTACAGATAATTGATGTTATCTTTAAAATATCTTCAAGCCAGCTTGAAAGTATCTTGCTTTCATCTTATGAACCTTGTAGTTAGGGTAATGCTTGGATATCATTGATCTTGGTGTTCTGTCCGGGAAGAAGTCTATCCATCTATCGCCCATTCCTAGCGATTCTAATAAACCCGTTCATAGATTTATTAATAAATATTGGATATTAGATTAAAATATTTAGAGGTGAAATAAGAATTTGAAAAAGATGAGAGTTGTAGATACACCTAAAATAGAGACGATGGCATGCCCTAAATGTAATCAGAGTGTCAAACTTTATACCTATTCTGATGAGAGTGGTATCTTAACTGGTGCACAATGGTATGGGCGCTATCATGTCAAACTGCCAATAGAGAAACTTAGAGTTAGATGTGAAGGATGTTATTCTCTCTTGGAAATGGTTGAATAAAAATTATAATAACGACAAGCAGTAATTATCTGAGATCATTATTATATTTATTCCTACATTAATGAGGCTTGTGTTTTAAATCATCTGAAATTTAGCATAATTTTTGTGTTAAATCATCTTCAACAGCTACTATTTCGTTTGTAGAATACTCCACGTAAATTTCAGCTTCTGCTGCAATTCTTGATAGATCTCCAAGAACTTATATTATGCAGTTTTTCCTTTAATTCTAAGGGAAAGTTATTGGGAAAAGTTAAAACTGGAGCTAAAGCTGGTGGAATTTCAGGAATAATTTATGGTGCAATTACAGCATTTCTAGTTTATTTGACATACACATTATCTAAAGAAGAGGTACTATCTGAAATACTAATGTATCTTGAAACTTTATCGGATTCTCAAATTACTGTAGAAGAATATTATAATGGTTTATTGATCATAGGACCAATCTCAAGTTTCATTTTAGGAATTTTAATTGGTTTGATCTTTGGAATCATATTCGCCTTCTTTTACGATCGTATCCCTGGTAAAAATTACTGGAGTAAAGCTATATTTTATGGTATAATTTTATGGTTGATTTTATTCGTATTTGGGCTATACATTCCTCTTTGGCTCCCCTTTGAATACAATTTAGCAATTTCCTTAATCCTATCATGGGTCTTATGTTTGCTGATTGGTTTCATCTATAATCGATTAGGGATTATAAGTAGTGAGTGAAAATTAGTAGGATTTATGACGCCACCCATATGCCATGTTAAGAAAAAATATTGAGAAGTCAAAATATGGAATTATTATCTATTAATTACAGGTTTCAGGTAAATAGGAGGCATCTATTTACTTCTTAAGAAAATTTATTTTTATTATAGATTAATATCAATCTTAGATAATAGAAGGAAAAAGTTATGGTAAAGAAAAAGAAGAGCTGGATTGAGAAGCTGCACGATAGTAAGGATTTTCCGAGAGTGGAAAAAATCACTAAAAAAATGAGCAAAAGATGGGGCACTGGAACAGTTGTCATTCCAGCACCTTTGGAAGTAGATGAATTGATGAAGAAAGTACCGAAAGGTAAACTTATCACCATTAACCAGATTCGTGAAATATTAGCGAAAAAACATAATGCAACAATCAGTTGTCCTATAACTACTGGTATTTTTGCTCGGGTCGCTGCTGGTGCTGCTGAAGAACAAAAACAACAAAATGTCAAGGATACTACTCCTTACTGGCGTACCCTCAAAGCTGGTGGCGTCATAAATCCGAAATATCCTGGAGGAGTAGAAGGGCAGAAAAAGTTCCTAGAAGATGAAGGACATACGATAACTCAGAAAGGCAAGAATTATGTAATTGTAAATTATGAAAAATCCCTAATGAAATTATCCAACAATACAATATAACAAATTCACTGTGTTTGGTGACGAAAATACCGTGATTGATGAACCTCTCATTAAGAATTTATCATAAAATTGTTATATTCATTTATTTGTTTTTGACTGAATTTTACTCTCTTTTCAAGTTATGGAATATTTTAAAAATAAAAATATATCTCGTCGCCGGAACCAGAACCTACTCCGAATGTATCTGGAAACCGGAACCCGACCATCGTTCCGGATACATCATAGAACTCGAAGATCGTCTGGTTCTTTATCACTTCACTTAGGGGAGGGTATGGTTTAACCTGATTTGGGACGCTCCTTGCCTTGATGTACTCGAAGATTCCGTCTATCTTGAAGGAGTATATGAAATCTTCCTTTGGGAGCTGGTCGTCCAGATACTGTTCCAATTGAGTATAGTTCACCGAATCTTCGAGTAAGATAGTGCTGTCGACTTCAAAGAAGGTCACCACAGCGAAGGGTGTTTTCATCGAATCGTTGACAGGATATGCTACTCCATCTACTTTTACTTGGTAGAACTCGCCCTCTAAACCGATCATCTCTCCATCGAGGCCGTCAAAGGTTCCCAGCCCAAAGTCGCCATACTCCCTCAGTTCTCCGTAGGTCATGTTTCCGTCGTAGTCTCCTTCTAATAAGGCGAGTAGGGTTGATGTTTGAAATATGATGTCTTTATCTTGCCGATCTGAAGGTTGATACCAACATTGGTAGATTGTTATACTCGAGATTATTACTGTGATCAAAAATGCTGCTGTCAATAAATAAAGATAATTTT
>JAKLZG010000084.1 GCA_024256165.1 Candidatus Methylarchaceae archaeon HK02M2 | reverse complement strand
AATAGATTATACCGAATTCATGAGAAGAGATATTTCTACATGGCCAAAACCTTTGCATATGTCAAAAATCTCAGAACTACTTTCAAAATATAATCTTAGAGACGGAGCAGAAGAAGTTGTAGAATCTATACATTCAAGAGGGATTGGGACAGCAATAATATCTGCTGGGATAAACTTACTAGGATATTCGATTGCTAAAAGGTTGGGTATTCAACATGTATACATCAATGAGTTATGTATAGATGAAAATGGATTCTTGACCGGCCAAGGTATAATGAAAGTTGATCTCATGTCTAAGCATTTAGTTTTAGTAGAGTTGTCAGAATCATTAGGATTAAGTTTGAGCGAGTGTATAGCTGTTGATGATTCAATTTATAATATCAAGTTCCTTCAAACAGCAGGACTTGGATTGTATCTTTGTGATGGTGATATATCCATAAAGTCAGGAATTACAACCATCAAGAGCTTAAGAGAAATTTTAAATTATATTTAACTTTTGGAATCTGTATATTTTGTATTAATAATTGGTAAATCTCAATTGATGTTCTATTCTTCCAAAAAGCCTTTAAGGAATCAATATAAAAGTTATGGTTATTGTGAGTTCATCCCATGGTAAATGATCTTTTGATGATACCAGGACCAACTAATCTAGATCACCGTGTAGCTGAAGTAATGAGCAGATCTCAGATAGGCCATAAAGACCCTAAGTTCATTGAGAGCTTCAAACAAATTCTCGATTTGACTCGATACTTGTTTGTAAATTATACAGGTATGCCTTTTGTTATATCAGGCTCTGGCACTATTGGTATGGAAGCCGCGATAGTGAGTTTTATTGAGCCTGGAGACAAGGTGTTATGTGCTGATACAGGTTTTTTTGGGAAAAGATTCGTAGATCTTAATAGGATACACGGTGCCAAAGTTAGAGTCTTACCTTCTGACCTAGGCAAGCATGTCGATCCTAAGGTTGTAGATGAGACACTTTCAGAAGGTGGTTATAAAGCAATCACCGTTACTCATGTAGAGACCTCGACTGGTTTGGTTAACCCAATAGAGGATATAGTGAAAATAGCAAGGAAACACGGTGTTTACAGTATTATCGACTCCGTTTGTGGTGTAGGAGGATGTGAACTTATTTTCGATAAGCTTGGAGCAGATATAGTCATTACCTGTTCTCAAAAAGTAATAGCTGCACCTCCAGGTGCAACTCTTCTAGCAGTTTCGAAAAAAGCCATGGACATTATTGAGAATCGAAAGACGCACATCCAATCATACTACATGGATTTGACTAGATGGAAGATGTTTATGGAAAATCCTAAGATGTATTTGGCTACACCTTCGATACAAGTCTTATTTGCTCTCCATGAGGCATTACTTTTAGTAAAAGAAGAGGGATTGGAGAATAGAGTGAGAAGGCATAAAATTATTGCAGATGCTATTAGGGCTGGCTTAGAGGCATTAAATGTCGAATTCGTTGTTGAAGAAGGCTATAGAGCAAATACAGTGACTGGCTTCTACACCCCCCAGGATAAGGCGTTTGATATTCATTCAATGATGAGGGATCGCTATAGAATTCATCTAGCTCATGGTTTGGGTGATCTAAAGGGCAAAATACTAAGAATAGGACATTTTGGTAATATAACTCCAAGAGATACAATCGCAGTGCTCTCAGCACTTGAGATATCATTAAAAGCAGTCGATACTACTCCTAATTCCATCGTAAGGATTGGTTCGGCAGTGGATGCTGCTATACCGTATCTTGAGAAAATCATTTACAAATAAGTGTTAATTAATGATTTATTCTGAGACAGTAATAGCCTCATTTGGGCATTGAGTTACGCATGCATCACACTCGATGCATTCGTCTTGATCTACAACAACAGCTTTTTTATTATCGTTATCTAGCTCAAAGACACCTACAGGGCAGACATCTACGCAATCTCCACATCCTTCACATTTGTCTAAGTCTATAACTACTGTAACCATACCAAACACCCCAAATGACTCAAAATTAAACTTTATGGCCATAATTTTTACAATAAATTCTGACGTCTTATTAAAACAAGATTGATAATTTGAGATTATGCTATTTTCTTTCCTACATTTGGCCCAGGTGATTGGTTATACACTTCAATAGGTTCCAAGAGCCACACCCCATGTGCCTCAAATCCCATCTTCTTTAAATTTTCTTTAAAGTTTTCGTATATGGGACCTGTTGTCTCGAAGCTTTTCACTTTACATTTCGCTTGATAGCCCAGGAATTGACCCTTTTCCGGTATGACTTTTACTGCTAAAGTCGAGACTTTTTCGTCATTCTCGATCGCTCTCTTAAGGTTTTCATGGGCTTCTTTCATCAAGATTACAGCAAATGCTATAATATTCGGATTAGGGGCCCTCATGGATCCTACAGGTATGATATGTAATACATCATCAGCAGATTTTGTAGCGAGTACTTTTACAGCGTCAGAATCATTAAACAAATCTTGTGCTTCCTTAGGTAGAGACAAAATAATTCGTCCTCCAAATTTTTAAAAAAATAATCAGTTATAATTAAGTATTACCTCTCTATCATAAAGCTTCTTTTCTTGATTATAGTATTAGCCTTTGGTTTTTTATGACTTTAATTCTGCTTCTCGATTAATTATTTCTATGTTACCCAATAGTTTTTTTTCGATTTTAGAAAGTCTTTTTTGATCACTCTGTAAAAGTCTCTCAAAGATTCTGCTTTTAATACTCTTTGTGTAAAATTGTTCATAAAGGCTAAGTAAATCTCTTATTGCTCCATCGTATTTATAACTAAGACCTTCGATGTTGGTTAAAGGCTTCTGAAGTGAAGATTTCAGTTCGATTAACCCAGACATCAACTTAGCTATATCAATAGAAGCTTTTTTCTTTCTTCCTTCTATCGATTGGCGCACCCTATCGAATTCACTTTTTGAGATTTGGCCATATTGCCTTTCCTTGTAAGTATCCATTAGTTTATTATTAGCTTTAATCTTCTTATCAAAAGCCTCAGTATATGCTTTGATTTTCTTCTTAAGCATTTCTTCTTCCTTAACCATTGGTCCCCCTATAGTCAGAGAAGCAATAATTGCAGTTACAAAAATTAATGAAGCTACCGGAACTACATCTACTGAGGCCCAAGCTGATCCGTATTGAAGTACTACTTTTAGCTCATCATTATCCAATGGATTGGCATTTACTTTAAATACCTCCGTTTTGTTATGAACTAAGAAACCATCTGGATATGAGATTTTTATAGTATATTCATTTATAACACCATCGATGGGAGGTCTCAAAGGAACTTGAAGCTCAAATAAATTGTCCTTTACATTGATAAAATCTTCAGATTTTATTAGATATTCTAACCTTACAGAGTATTTCTCCCCATTTTTTAAAGGGGCCCCAATATCTATTTGACTATTGTCAGCATCGCTCTTAGAGTTAGGGAAGGGATTACTCAAAGGCGGGAATATAATAATATTCCTGAAATTATCTATCAATAAGCTAGGCTTTATTTTACTTAATTCTCTTATTCCATAATTGGTCATAGTGATAGTATCTAAGACTTTGATATCTCCAAGAGGAGATATTACTAGCTCCCTTTTAGCTTCGGAAAACTCAAGAAGGGCAAAATGAACATCTTCAGTAGCTGTAATTGTTACATTCTTATTTACAAAAAAGCCTTCATTTACATTTGAAAAATTTCCTCTCATTGTCCACTTAAGATTAATCCTCTCAATCGTGAAATTTTCATATTGGATCTGAGGAAAGAATGCGAGAGTTGGAATACTAAAGGATGAATTCATTTTTTCGATGGGTAAATTTAGGGCTGGAACGAGGGGTAGCGAAGCAGTGTAATTTAACTCATTATCAGAAGAGAACATTTCCAAGAGGTACATCTTGAGCGATATTGTAACATTCTCACCTGGTGGAATCTTGTAGTCTTGGGGTGGGGATAAAATGAGCGTAGTATAATCATCAGTTAAAAATTTACTAAAATTGAAATCGGCAGGCCTTATTGTATAGGCGGCTATAAGATTGTGAATCTCTGAAGGGTATGTAATATTGATTGGAGTTAAAGTAGCATCTTCCTCAAAATTATTCTTAACAACTATCGTATCGTTCACTAAAATAAAACCGTAATTGTTCAAGATCATCTGATGATTGAAATGTGAAATCTTATCTATCGTTATTTGCGCATCAGTCTTATATGGGAATAAAGGAAGTAGCATTAATAGCATTACGATCATAATTATTGCATATTTCTTCATGAGATGACACCAAACCAAAGGGTAGTTTACATTTATTAAAATGCTTGCTTGAAAATTTAAGCATATAATCTAAAAAAAGAGGTTATTGATTAGATTTTAGCTTGTCTCTGATAGAGAATAGTCTGCCGTCTTCTTTTACCATTATCTTAGTTTCGACACTTATATTTATACCAAGACTTCTAAATAGATAAAGAAGTTCTCCACCCGATATAGTATCCTTTAGACTTCCAGATTTGATTAGATCTACAAGATGTTTTACAATTATAGCCGTTCTTTTTGGGTAATATCTTTCTGCAGTTAGAAGGACTTCTTCTCCTCTAGCTACAAGCCGACTGATCAATATATCCCTTGGAGTTTCTTTTTTTGGCTCCTTCTTTGGCTCTTTATTAGATTTCTGAGAAAGCCTCTTTTTTAATTCTAACATCTTTTTAGCCATCAGCGAATCTAATTCTTTATTATCGCTCATAGACGTTCTCCTCATCATTTTCTATAAGAGGTGATTTCAGTATAAGCTTGATAAAGAATTCATGGATCCCTGTATCGGCTGTCAGCTCAGGATGGAAAGATATCCCTAAACCATTATTTTGCTGGACAGCTACCATCTTGTCTTCATAAATCGCTAGAACTTCAACTTCATTACTTAGAACAGAGCATATAGCTGGTGCTCTGATGAAAACTCCGGGGAAGCTATTTTTATTTATCTTCGGTATTTCAATATAGCTCTCGAAAGATTCACGTTGCCTTCCAAAGGCATTTCTAACAACTTCTACGTCTAATATACCTAATATTGGTTGGTCTATCTTCCCGGTCCTCGCATCACTAATATGTTTTGCCATTAAGATAAGGCCAGCACATGTTCCAAATATGGGCATGCCAGCTGAATGAGCATCTCTTATCTTGGATAGTAGACCGTAACGCTCTGCTACCCTTCCAATTGTTGTGCTTTCACCACCAGGAATTATTAGACCATGAACTTCATCTATCTGATCTTCGCTTTTTACTATTATCACTTCACCTCGTAGAGCCATCTCCCTAAGAGCCAGATATGTAATGTCAATATGCTCTGATACATCTCCTTGAAGAGCCAATACACCTATTCTTAATTGCTCCAATTTTACCTTTTTACACACCCCTTATCTGCATCATCTGCTCTGGCTTAAGGGTCTTGATGTCTATCCCAATCATTGATTTCTCTTCGGCTATCATCTTACTCGCTTCAAGCACAATTTTTGGATCGTTCCAATAGGTTGTTGCTAGTACTGTAGCTTCAGCTCTTATACTAGGATCCTTGGACTTGAATATTCCTGAGCCAACAAAGACTCCATCAGCCCCCAACTGCATCATCAATGCTGCATCTGAGGGTGTAGCAATCCCTCCAGCAGCAAAGTTCACTACAGGCAATCTACCAAGCTTGGCAGTTTCCTTCACTAACTCGGTGGATACTTTATACTCTTTTGATATATCAAGAACTTGTTCCTCATCCATACTTCTCAACTCTCTAATCTTATTCATTACTAGTTTCATGTGCTTTACAGCCTCCGCAATATTTCCAGTTCCTGCCTCTCCTTTTGTTCTGATCATAGAAGCTCCCTCTGCGATCCTTCGCAAAGCTTCACCAAGGTCTCTACAGCCATTTACAAAAGGGGTTATGAACTTCCACTTGTTTATATGGTGGCTATCATCCGCAGGAGTTAAGACTTCACTTTCATCGATCATATCCACGCCTAATACTTCAAGAATCTTGGCTTCCATATAATGGCCTATACGGCATTTTGCCATAACAGGTATAGTAACATGATCCATTACTTCTTGTATTCTTTTTGGGTCACACATCCTAGCCACTCCACCTGCAGTCCTTACATCCGCGGGTAATTTATCAAGAACCATAACTGCTATTGCTCCAGCATCTTCAGCGATCTGAGCTTGTTCAACATTTGTCACATCCATTATGACTCCTCCTTTCTGCATCTTAGCAAAACCCCTCTTAACCTTAATAGTGCCGAGTAGTGGCTTCTTCAATCCAGCTTCAGGAGTTGTTTCTGTCATACCCATAAATCTCTTAGGATTACTCTCTTAAAGAGATTTTCCCTATTTATGAGTTGAGCCCCAATATGTTTATCAATTCAGAAATCTCGCCATCTACCTTCAAACTTTAACATCAATGCATTGCGGATATAGATTCTGTATAATTATAAGTTATAGTAGATACTAAGATTAATCAAGGACAATGATGCCAATAGCGCCTCTTCAGTTCTAATCGTAGCTGTGTTTTGATCAGGGATCATGTTTATTGTGAATTTGCTAAGTTGAACTGGATTTAAATTCTCATCTGAAAGGATTTCAAATAAGCCTCTATTAGGAGAGCCAAAAGCAAGCATTATTGTTTTTGACTTCTTCATTTTACCCAATAGATCAAGCCAGATTTCAGATATAGCCTTTCCTTTTCTTGAGGTAAAAATAATGAGGTCTGCATTGGCACTCTTTACGAGTTTTCCTAAAGATGGAACACGCTTGACTACATAGCCCCAATACTTTTTAATCTCTTCTTTTCTAGCTAACCTGCATTCTAGCTTTGGGAATTTTGATGTAAAGATTACCGTTACACGCTCACCTCCTATTATTTTTCCTTCTAAGGGCACTAAAGAAGATAGTCCTACATCTACCATATTTTTCCCTCCAACTTTTACAACTATACCTTCTCTTAAATCTCCTACATGAATTTTTGATAATGGGATTTTCAACTTATGATGGGGTGTCCTCAATGGTGGAAGGAGCCCAGCATATCTAAGTGACTTAACCTTACCAAACATTTGCTTTCTGAGATACTGTGGCGTCTCCATATATTCGAGAACCTTCTTAATAACTTCACAATCGTATTCATAATCGCCTGAGCTATCTTTGTAAAGATAGATTCTAGAAACCCCAAATATAGAACACGTTCTACCAACTGCACCTATCTTCAACGTCTTTTCTCTTAAATGAGAAGAATCAGTTACTAAGGAGTCTGGTAGTGCTACCCACAATTGTTGTGTGATTGTCATTTAGCTTTATTTTCAATATACATAATTTAAAAAATCAATGGTCATTAAATTGAAGATATAACGTTATAGAGTTCATAAGAAAATGTAGTTTAAACCATTTACTAGGAAACAGTGGGAATTTGGATAAAGTAAAATCAAGATACCTTGATATATTTTTTAGAATTTAGAGTTTTAAAAATATTTAAAAGACATCATATAAAGTTGACATAAGAACTACAATGGGTCACCGAAAGAAGCATGCTCCTAGAAGAGGGTCCTTAGCATACAGGCCCAGAGGAAGAGCTGCAAGCATCGTGCCAACTGTGAGGACTTGGCCCAAGATATATACCGATAAGCCTTCATTGCTGGGCTTCGCTGGGTTCAAAGCGGGTCTAATTCATTTGATAACGGTGGATAATGTAGAAAAAAGACCTAGTTTCGGTAAGCCTGTCTTTAATGCTGCCACTGTCATCTGTACACCCCCTATCTCCATCTACGGTATAAGAGCATATGGAATAAGTTTTGATGGTCTATTTGTTCTAGGAGATGTTTATATCGATAAATCACCTGAGGGTTTAAGCGAGAAGAAGGGAAAAGAATCAAAGAATGTAGATTCTGCTCTAAAAAAAATCGAAAGTACTTTAGACAAAGTAATTCAAATGTCTGCTATTGTAAGTGTCTTCCCTAAAGATGCAGGTTTATCACAAAAGAAGCCTTTGGTCTTTGAAATAGGTGTCGGTGGAGGAGATATAAAATCTCGCTTTGAATACCTTAAGGGTATACTAGGTAAGGATGTTGCAATTAATGAGATAATCAAGCCTGGAATGTATATCGATGTAATTGGCATTACAAAAGGTAAAGGTTTTGAAGGCCCTGTTACTAGATTTAACATAAGAAGGAAAAGCCATAAGTCCAGAAAGAGCGTTCGAGCAGTAGCAACTCTTGGACCATGGCACCCTGCAAGCGTTATGTATACGGTGCCTAGAGCTGGTCAGAGGGGCTATCATCAAAGAGTCGAATATAATAAAAAAGTCATAGTTGTATCAAATTCAAAAGAAGCAGAAATAACTCCAAAATCTGGTTTCCCTCACTTTGGCGTTGTTGATGGAGATTATGTGATAGTCAAAGGTTCCATTATAGGGCCAGCAAAAAGGTTGATTAAGCTGCGTCTACCACTGAGGCCTCCTAGAGCCAAGATTCAACAACCGAAGATACTTGAGATAAGTGTAAGAAGGTGAGTGATAACATGGTAAATGTACCTGTATATGACCTTAATGCTTCTCAAAAAGGCAAGGTCGATCTACCAGAGGTCTTCTCTACACCTTTCAGGCCTGACGTCATTCATAGGGTTTATGTCGCATTATCATCACATAAAATTCAGCCTCAAGGTAGAGATTTGATGGCGGGCAAGAAAACGAGTGCTTCGACCTATAACCCACCTACTGGCCGTGGCATTTCCAGAGTTCCTAGGGTCAAAGGCGAGAGAAACCCTAGATCTGGGCAAGCAGCAGGGATAGCAAGTGTAGTTAAGGGTAGGCAAGCCCATCCTCCAAGATCTGAGAAGAACATAAGAAAGGAGATTAATAAAAAAGAGCGATGGCTTGCTACGGCATCTTCAATAGCATCTTCTGCCAATAGAGAGCTAGTTTTATTGAGAGGCCATAAAATCAGTAAAGTACCGACAATCCCACTCGTTGTATCTGATGAAATTCAAAACATCGAGAAGGCTATAAACTTGAAATCCGTATTTGAGAAATTGGGCTTGGATGAAGATTTGGCTCGTGTAGCTTTAAAAAGAAAAAAACGTTCTGGAAAACCGAGGATGCGTGGCAGGACTAAAAAAACAGCTAAAGGTCCATTGATAGTTGTAGGTGAAGATAAAGGGATAAGTAAAGCTGCTAGGAACCTTCCAGGAGTTGATTTTACCTTGGTGATGGATTTAAGTGTACTTCATTTAGCACCTGGCTCCCATCCTGGTAGGCTCGTTCTATGGTCGGAGTCGGCTCTAAAATCATTTAATAGAACTTTATTGGAGGTTGCACGAAGATTTGCGAGTTGAAGACGCATCGAGAATTATCAAGCGCCCTTATGTTACTGAGAAGACCTTTAATATGATGGAAAGAGAAAACAAGCTCGTATTTATAGTGGATGAAAAAGCTAATAAAAGGGCCGTAAAACAAGCGATAGAAATTTTATATAGAGTAAGTGTTGAAGCGTTGAATACTGTCAATACTATAAATGGTAAAAAGGCATATATTAAACTATCAAAGGAAAATGCAGCAACAGATCTAGCTGCAAAGCTAGGTATAGTATGATCAGCTCACTGTATAAAGACTTAAGAGGCATGGAATTATAATTTTATTGGTGATCTCTTTTGGGTAAAAGAATCCTCTCCCAAAGAAGGGGACGTGGGGGCATGCAATACCGTTCACCTAAAAAAGGAAAGATTGTCCCAGCAAAGTACCCCGCTTTACCTATCTCAAAGACAGAAAGAGGAGTAGTCACTAGACTAATAGCTGAAAGGGGGAGGAGTGCACCCTTAGCTCAGATAACATTTGATGATAAGAGGGTTGCGTATCTGCCAGCGGTTGAGGGACTATACGTGGGATATGAGATAGAGATGGGTTATGAAGCCGAATCAAAGCTAGGAAATATCCTTCCTTTAGAGAAGATTCCTGAAGGTTTGCGCATCTGTAACATAGAAAATAACTTTGGAGATGGTGGGAAATTCATGAGAACATCAGGATGCTCAGCAATACTCTTCTCAAAGACCCCTAAGGGGATTTTAGTTAAGTTTCCATCGGGCTATATGGCTACTTTGAATAATAAATGTAGAGCCACAATAGGCGAGATAGCTGGAGGTGGGAGGCTCGAAAAACCCCTATTGAGAGCAGGAGCCAGATATCACGCTATGAAGGCTAAAGGGAAATTCTATCCTCGAGTTAGAGGTATGGCTATGGCGGCTGTTCATCATCCCTTTGGAGGAGGGCGACACCAACACTCTATTCACAAATCCACGTGTATTGCTAAAACAGCTCCTCCAGGCGCTAAGGTTGGGGATATAGCTGCGAGAAAGACAGGTAGAAAACGTATAAAAAAGAAGGGAGTAAGGTAAAAGTATGGTTCGAGAATTTAAGTATCGTGGCTATACACTAGAACAATTGCAAAATATGTCTTTAGAGTCCTTTCTATTCCTTCTTCCTTCTAGACAGAGGAGGTCCTTGAACAGAGGAATCTCTGACGAGAAAAGGAAGTTACTTGAGGATGTTAGGGCCACAAGTAATGGAAAATCGGAAAGACCGATAAAGACTCACGCAAGAGATATGATAATTTTACCCTATATGGTTGGTTTGACAATTCATGTGCACAGTGGAAAGGAGTTTATCCCTCTAGAAATTAAACCTCAGATGATAGGACATTATCTTGGAGAGTATGTAATCACTAATAAGAAAGTGACCCATGGGACACCAGGTATAGGGGCATCTCGTTCATCTCTATATGTACCCTTAAAGTAATGAAAATTATTAGCGTATTACATTAGATATTTCAGATGGGATTACAATATCTATCCTTCTGACACATAATTTGTAAGGATTGTTCGGTAAATATCCCCATCCACTATGATAAACCTTCAATTTTTCTGTTTCAATTATACTCTCAAGATGTCATAAATAACTTGATAGCCGATTTGAAATTTCTCATATAGTTTATATTCTTAGTCCTTTTAATTCATGTAATATCAATCTATAAGTATACCCATCTACAAGAGCCATAGCACTTGCATTAATAATATCTTCAGATACAGCGGTAGTAGCCCAATAGAAATCATTATCTTTGAATTCTATGAATGTTCTAACAGAAGATGCTGTGCCACTACCACTATCCACAACTGTAACTTTGTAGTTAAGGAGTTTGACATTTTTAAGTTGCGGGAAACACTTTAAGAGGGCTTTTCTCAAAGCTTGATCCAAAGCATGGACAGGACCAACACCGACCGAAACCTCATGCAAAACTTCATCGCCAACTTTAACCATGATTTCTCCGCTTGTAAAATTAATTTCATTTTTCATCGTCGAAACTTTCCAACGTTTGACTTGAAAGGGATCAAGTTGATAGCCCATGACTCTTAAAAGAATGAGATGTAATGTAGCAATAGCATCTTCAACTCGATAACCTTGGGCTTCCATTAGCTTTATTTTCTCAAGTACTTTATCCACTATATCGCTTTGCTTATCCAACTTAAGCCCTAATTCTTGAGCCATATTTACTATACTAGCTCTTCCAGATAGTTCTGAGATAGAAAGTTCTCTACGATTACCAACTAAAATTGGATCAATATGCTCATAAGCTTTCGGCTGCTTCAATATAGCATCTATATGCACCCCACCTTTATGGGCAAAAGCATTCTTTCCTACATAAGGTTGATAGGGATTAGGTGGCAAATTTACTAAATTATAAACGTACTTGGATAGTGTTAATAATTTCTTTAACTGCTCGTTTATTGGTTTATCATTAGATAAAGCTCTTAGACCCATCTTAAAATGGAGAGTTGGTAAAATTTGGCAAAGATCTGTATTACCACATCTTTCTCCAAGGCCATTTATCGTACATTGTATATGCCTCACTCCTGTAAATATTGATATTATAGTATTGGCAATCGCAAGCCCAGAATCATTATGACAGTGAATACCCAGAGGGGTCTCTAATTCAACCTTAACTTTCTCAATTATATTCTGAATATCCATGGTTAATGTTCCTCCATTTGTATCACAAAGCACTATCACATTTGCTCCTGCTTTTTCCGCTGTTTTAACCACCCTTACAGCGTATTCATAATTATCCTTAAAGCCATCAAAAAAGTGCTCTGCATCAAATATTACATTTATGTCATGACTCTTCAAGTATTCTATAGAGTCTTTTACCATTGCTAAATTTTCTTCTAATGTTGTATGTAATACATCAGTGACATGCAGGTCCCATGACTTTCCAAAGATAACCAAAGTATCTACACCTATTTCGAGAAGAGAATTCAATTTTTCATCCTCGCTTGGTAAAAGGTTCTTCCTTCGCGTGCTTCCGAATGCTACAACTTCTGAATTTCTAAGAGGAATCTTTTTAATAGCTTTGAAGAACTCCATATCTTTTGGATTGGAACTGGGCCAGCCTCCTTCAATATATCTCACACCTAATTCATCAAGGCGTTGAGCGATACTGAGCTTATCTTGTAAAGAAAAGCCAACACCATACGTCTGGGCACCATCCCTTAATGTAGTGTCCAAGATTTCTATGTCAAGATCGAACTCCATAACCTCCTATTTTTTTTATTCAATATCACCTTATACATGTAAATAAGGATAACTAAATTTATAATAGTAATCTTTCGTGGAGCGTATACCATAATTAATAATTTCTTGTTTATGAGCTCGAAATAGCAATTCTACATCTTTATTCTTATATTATACATTTAGTATAGTATGTGTATAATAAAGTGGTAAGGATTTTGAGATTTGACAACTAAAAACAGATAAAACAAGCAAAACAAAGGTAAACAAGATCGAAACAGAAGTAAACAAGAGCTTAATAGAAGTGAAAGAAGAAATCCTAAATCTTAACCGTTTCATATCTTAAGGGATGGGGTCGGTGGGATTTGAACCCACGATCGCTACCGCCCCAGGGTAGAATCCTTGACCAAGCTAGACGACGACCC
Organism: Candidatus Methylarchaceae archaeon HK02M2; assembly: GCA_024256165.1. Classification (NCBI taxonomy): domain Archaea; kingdom Thermoproteati; phylum Nitrososphaerota; class Nitrososphaeria; order Nitrososphaerales; family Candidatus Methylarchaceae; species Candidatus Methylarchaceae archaeon HK02M2. Next base: position 1,878 of record JAKLZG010000084.1, on the reverse strand, counting down.
CTTTTGTCCGTAATCCTTTTTAAGATAATAGAACATTAACGTTCAACATTAATGTTGAAGGTAATTTAAGGTTGATGGTGGTTGGTCTAGTCTCCCAATCCTATTGGATCAGGGATGAAGCTCCTACACCTTATTTTTCATGTCAAATTAAATGAAATTGTTATTTTTGGTGGTTAGAGTTGTTGAATAGTGAAATTATTTAATTCTAAAGACATAGATCGCATTTTATTTGTTTAAAATATTCGATTTTTTTCTTTTGCCTATTATCAAAATTTTCCAAACAATTTTTCTAGGATTCTTTTCTAATATCAAACCCACTCTTTCACAAGTCTTGAATACATCAACACCATTTGCTTCAGGGGTTTCAAGAAGAATCCAATCATCCTCTTGAGAGGAAATAAAGGATAATGCTTCATCTCTTAATTTTTTTTTCACGGAACCTTGCCAATATAAAAGACATCGAGCTTTTCTATTGCTCCAACTCGGATGGAGTTCCTTCATTCTTTTAGTATGTATCTCCAAATCAAATTGGAAGGCAATCAAGTAATATGGATGATTAACTATTGTACGATATTTGGGTGCTTTAGGTGGACAAGTCTCACGCTTACCATAATTAGGACAACCTTTAGGATGACCTATATATGGCAACCTACACCATACTCCTCTAGCTTTTGGTTCTAATACTATATCCCTAAAATTAAGTGGTATAATCATTTCTAAGAATGAAAGTCTGATAAATGGAAACGAAATTAAAGACTAGCTTATTATATCTATGAATAAATCTCATTTTTCACATTTGGAGATATTTTAACATTATCTGGAGTCTCATGTATTAACCAATATTCTATAACAATTTCAGTAGTGTTATCTATTGTTGTAAACTTTAATCTTAAATCTCTATATTTACCTCCTACCGCACTTCTAAGAACGTTAAGCCATTTTTTACATTTACTCACAAAGTATTTTTTTATTTCGTTACCTGCACTTATTATTTCAGTCTCAGGTGGGTGATGGTCTCCAGGAAAGAAGAATCTGACTTCATAATCGATTATCTTATTACTAAATTCATTAATAGTTAGTTCTGATTTAGTGTCACCACGTTTTGTTACATCGACTAACCTAGGTCTACCCCATTCCTGCATTTCATCAAAAACTGTTATAAGAAAAGGAAAGTTAGTTATAGTAAGATAGTATATATCTTGCCAACTATGAGATGCAATTGCCCTAATAATATCTCTTCTAATGAGGAACTGTCTTGCGTCATCATTATCAAGTAGCTTATATTGATCCATCATAAAGTCTGATTCTTTAAAGAATACAAGATCCTTCATCAAGATAATGCTACTGATTACACCATGATCGAAATTACTTTGGGCACTCATAAATTTTTGATAAAATTTGGGTTGAATATGTACTGCGAAAGAAATGTTATTTTCTCCATTATTTTTTTCAAGTCTTTCATTTGTTTTTACCAAATCGGAACTCATAAATCTAAGTGCAAAGTCACTTATATTTCCAAATTGAGTAAAATAACTATACACTAATTCTTGTACAGATACAATGCCTAATTTTTGGAGTATATTTCTAACTCCTTGATTTATTTGATGAATACCTTCCAGAGAATAACCTAAATCATGAGTTAGTGCAATAATACACCACATAGCTTCTTTTTCTTCTTTTGAAATTACAACATCCCCAGATAATTCTTTTGAAATCACTACAGCATCAAATCCAAATGATTCACGAACTAGATGTATACCCAACAATAAAACTCTAAAAACATGAACTAAGTGATCTCTATAGTTCGAGATAGTGCCATATAAGGTTAGTTCAAATTTTTGAAATTCTTCAAGATACTGACATAGATTATGTACACCC